>DASZXE010000570.1:0-10800 GCA_035546475.1 Kofleriaceae bacterium | reverse complement strand
GAGCCGCCGGTGCAGGCGGAAGCGGCGCGCCGGTCGCGGGCCGCGGCATCGGCCGCGCCGGCGCCAGGTCGGGGATGACCAGGCACGCGAACCCGAGCAGCAGCGCCTGCCGCGCCTCCGGCGGCCCGCTGTAGACCACCTTGCTGCCCTCGACCGCCACCGACGGCAGGTCCATCTCCGCGATCAGGTTCCCGCCCACCGCGCCGTCGCGATCGATCGTCAGCTTCAGGTCGCCGTCGTCGAACGTGCCGTCGCGATCGACGATCAGGTTGGTCCCGCGCCGGTGCACGCTGACGTTGCCGTGCTTGTCGACGGTGATCAGCTCCTCCTTGCCGCGCGTCACCCGCCCGCCGCGGCTGACCTTCGCCAGCGGCGCGCCGTCCCACTGCACGTTGCCGTCGGCCGCCAGCGCGAGCACGTGGTGCACGCCGTCGGGCTGATCGATCGTCAGCTTCGCGTCCGCCAGCGCCACCGTCGCCGCCGTCGGGTCCTTCGGCTGGCACCCCGCCGCCGCCAGCATCGCCCCGGCCATCGTCGCCACGATCACGGACCTGCTCATCGACATCACGCGGTAGGTGTACCCGATCCTCCACCGGAGGGCCCACCCGCGAGCGACCGGACGGCCGCCAGCTCCTCGCCGCGCCGCCGCCGCCGGCTACTCCTTGTCGAGGTACGTGTAGCCGATCATCCCCTGGCGGAACCGGTTGATGAGCGCGCGCGACTCGTCGAGCGTGATGAGCTTCTTGCGCAGCGCGATCTCGACGTTCGCCCGCAGCCGGCCCAGCAGGTCCGACGGCGAGTAGTCGACGAACGCCAGCACCTCGCTCACCGTGTCGCCGGCGACGACGTCCTTCACGTCGTAGTCGCCGTCGGCGGTGAGCTGCACGTGCACCGTGTTCGTGTCGCCGAACAGGTTGTGCAGGTCGCCCAGGATCTCCTGGTACGCGCCGACGAGGAACATGCCCAGGTAGTAGTCCTGGCCGTCCTCCTTCGGGTGCAGCTCGAGCACGTGCTTCACGTCGCGCAGGTCGATGAACGAGTCGATCTTCCCGTCGGAGTCGCAGGTGATGTCGGCCAGCGTCGCCCGCCGGGTCGGCTCCTCGTTCAGCCGGTGGATCGGCGCGATCGGGAAGAGCTGGTCCACCGCCCACGCGTCCGGCAGCGACTGGAACATGGAGAAGTTGCAGAAGTAGGTGTCCGACAGCGCCTTCTCCAGGCCCTCGAGCTCCTCGGGCTGGTGGGGCAGGTTGCGGCACAGGTGCAGCACCTTCTCGCAGATCGCCCAGAACAGGTTCTCGCAGACCACCCGGTGCTCGAGCGAGAGGTGCCCCAGGTTGAAGAGCTGGAGGACCTGATCCTTGTACTCGATCGCGTCGTGGTAGCTCTCGAGCAGGTTCTTCTGGGAGACGAGCTGGTACGTCTCCCACATGTTCTTCACCAGCGGTGCGGTCGGCTGCTGGATCTGCGCCGGCGGGTGGGTGTCGAACTCGGTCACGCCGAGGACGTTCACCACCAGCACCGAGTGGTGCGCCGTCACCGCCCGCCCCGACTCCGACACGATGTTCGGGTGCGGCACGCCGTCGGCGTCGCAGATCTCCTTGATCGCGTAGACGACGTCGTTCGCGTACTCCTGCACCGAGTAGTTCATCGACGACGAGAAGTTGGTCTGCGAGCCGTCGTAATCGACGCCGAGGCCGCCGCCGACGTCGACGTACGACAGCCCGTTCGCGCCGAGCTTGAACATCTCGACGAACAGCCGGCCCGCCTCGCGCAGCGCGTTCTTGATGCTCTTGATCGCCGAGATCTGCGAGCCGAGGTGGAAGTGCAGGAGCTTGAGCGTGTCGACCTGGCCCCACGCCTTCAGCTTGTTGACCGCGTCGACCATCTCGGCCGCGGTCAGGCCGAACTTCGAGAAGTCGCCGCCCGACTGCTCCCAGCGGCCGGCGCCGCGCGACGACAGCCGGGCGCGCATGCCGAGCGTCGGCTTGATCTTCACCCGCTCGGCGACCCGGTGGATCTGGTCGAGCTCCGACGGCTTCTCGACGACGAGGATCACCGTGCGGCCGAGCTTCGAGGCGAGCAGCGCCGTCTCGATGTACTCCTCGTCCTTGTAGCCGTTGCAGATGATGAGCGCCTCGTCGTCCTGGTGGATGGCCATGACGGTGAGCAGCTCGGGCTTGCTGCCGGCCTCGAGGCCGTAGTGGAACGGCCGGCCGTACTCGATGATCTCCTCGACGACGGTCCGGTTCTGGTTGACCTTGATCGGGTAGACCCCGCGGTACTGGCCGTTGTAGCCGTACTCCTTGATCGCGCTGTTGAAGGCGCCGCAGATGAGCTCGATGCGCGCGCGCAGGATGTCGGAGAACCGCAGCAGGATCGGCATCTGGATGCCGCGGCCGGTCAGCTCGCCGATCAGCTCGTGCATGTCGATCGTGCCGTTGCCGTTGCCGCGCGGCGTGATGATCAGGTTGCCCTGATCGCTGATGTTGAAGTAGCCGCAGCCCCAGCGCTTGAAGCCGTACGTCTCCTCCGCGTCGGCGAGCGTCCAGCGGCGGAGCGGATCCTGTGCGAGCATCGCTTTGGCGCGGGCCATGGGTGAGGGAACGGTTACGGCCTTTCGGCCGGGGGCGCAATGGGATTCCGTTGCAACCTCGGCGGGTTCGGCGTCACCGAGCTGTCACCGAACGGCCCGCGCGCCCGCCTCTCCGCGCCGCGCGCCGGCCCACCCGCGCCCGCGTCACGGGCTCGTCCACGCCACGCGCGGCGCCGCAGCCTCGCGCGCTCGTGCTCGGGGCCTCACGGGCTGGTCCACGGCACCCGCGGCGCCGAGTAGTTGAAGTAGAACCACCAGCCGCGGACGTTGCCGTCCATGTCGCGGTCGTCGCCGGGCGCGCAGCTCCCCGTGCCGCCGGGCAGGACCGACGACACCGGCTGGCCGCCGATGAGCGGGAACGTCGCCGGGATCGTCGTGTTGTTCGCGTCGGTCTCGCTGAGGAAGCCGGCCAGCAGGCCGTTGACGGTGTTCTGCGCCGGATTGCCGACCCAGGTCGCCGCCAGGTGGGCGTCGCGCAGCGTGACCGGGATGCCGCCGAGGCTGATCGTGAGCGTGAGCGCGTTCGAGACGTAGCAGGGCGCGGTCGCGGTGGTGATCGCCGGCGTGTACGGGCGGGTCGTGCCGGCCATCGGCGACAGGCAGGTCGACGCCGTGAACGACGTCGAGATGACGGCGGTCCCCGGCCCGGCGCCGTTCATGCACATCGTGCTCGCGAGCGGTGACGTGCAGCGCGCGTCGCCGTGGAGATCGAGCGTCGTGATGTTGTTGTTGAACTGGATGAGCGGCCGGAAGACGTTGACCAGCGACAGGTCGAGTAGGCCGTCCGGCGGCGTGCTGCCGTCGGTCTGGATCGCGGTCTGCAGCGAGCCGTTGACCGAGAAGCCGAGGAACGGCGCGTCGGTGACGTCGCGGCAGCCCAGCGCGTTGACCCACACGTGCGGGTCGCGCAGGTCGAGGTCGCTCATGCGGAACGCGGTCGGCTCCGGCGTGCAGGTGGCGCTGCAGCCGTCGAAGTTCATCACGTTGCCGTCGTCGCAGCCCTCGGCGCCCTCGCGGACGCCGTTGCCGCACACCGGCGCGCAGTCGTTGTCGTTGTTGTGGTTGGCGTCCATCGGGCAGCAGCCGTCGCCGTTGGCCGGCAGCGTGATCGCCGGGAACGAGCAGGCGGCGGTGCAGGTGCCGCCGTTGACGACGACGTCGCTCGTGCACGCCATGCCGTCGTTGCAGGCGGTGACGCAGCGGCCCGGGCCGGCGAAGATGCCGGTGTCGCAGGTCTCGCCGGGGTCGACGACGCCGTTGCCGCAGCCGGGGACGCAGTCGTCGTCGGTGGCCGGCGTGGCGCCTGCCGGGCAGCAGCCGTCGCCGTTGGCCGGCAGCGTGATCGGGTCGTGGTGGCAGACGGCCTGGCAGGTGCCGCCCATCGCGAGCGAGTCGCCGGTGCAGGTGAAGCCGTCGTTGCAGCTCGCCTCCGTCGGGCAGGCGCCGGCGCCGCTGGCGATGCCGGTGTCGCAGGTCTCGCCCGGCTCGACGACGCCGTTGCCGCAGACGGGCGAGCAGTCGCCGTCGGTGGCGAGGGTCGCGCCGGCCGGGCAGCAGCCGTCGCCGGTCACCAGCGCGGTGATCGGCGCGTGCTCGCAGCTCGCCTGGCAGGCGGTGCCGGACGCGACGTCGCTCGTGCAGGCGTCGCCGTCGTCGCACGACGTCGGGCAGGCGCCGTCGCCGCTCGCGATGCCGGTGTCGCACAGCTCGCCGAGCGCGTCGTCGACGACGCCGTTGCCGCAGGTGAAGTGGCAGGTGGCGTCGCACACCATGTCGGCGATGGTGTCACCGTCGTCGCACTCCTCGCCCGGCTCGACGGTGCCGTTGCCGCACTCGTGGAAGGGGGCGTCGATGGCGACGGTGCCCCCGTCGAGCTTCTCCGGGTGCAGGTTGTCGCCGCAGGCGGCGCTCGCCAGGCCGACGGCGGCGGCGAGCAGGATGCAGGCGTGGCGGTGCAGGGTGCGCGCGGGTGCGGTCATCGGTCCCTCCTCGATCTCGACACGGCTCGACACGCGGCGGAGCATACGCCCTCGCGATCCTGCTGGCGTTGCGGGAGCTTGGCAGAGAGCTGCAACCGACGCGCACCGGCGCGCACCGGCGTGCAGATCGCACGCAACCGCGGCGGGGGCCGGCCGATAGGCGGGGCCAGACCGCCCGGCCCGGCCGGGTTCCGGAGGAGACCATGCCCGCTTCGCCCGCCTCGTCCATGGCTGCGCCGCCCGTCGCCAGCCTCGCCCGTGTCGCCATCGTCGCGATGGATCCCGGGTGCGACCTCGCGTTCTCCGCCCAGTACAACCCCGCCCAGCTCCAGCTCGACGAGAGCGCCAACTGGAGCCCGCACCCGAACGGCAAGGCCAACCTGCCGTCGATGGAGTTCACCGGCGGCGGGGCGCGCACGCTCAGCCTCGAGCTGTTCTTCGACACCTACGAGAGCGGCGGCAGCGTCAAGACCGCCTTCGTCGACGCGCTGACCAGGCTGGTGCGCGTCATCGATCCCGACGGCCCGGAGGAGCAGAAGCGGCCGCCGATCGTGCAGGTCCGCTGGGGGACCGGCATGCCGACGTTCATCGGCGTCATCAACTCCCTCTCGACCAAGCTGACGATGTTCCTGCCCGACGGCACGCCCGTCCGCGCCACCTGCTCCGTCAAGCTGACCGAGGCCTCCTTCGAGTCCTTCCAGCCCCGCCCCGCCAACCGCGTCACCCGCCCGCGCTGACCCCCGGCCGCCCGCCGCCACCGCCGTCGCTGGCACCTGCGGGCGGGTCGATGGCCGGGGTCAGCGCTTGCCGATCAGCTCGTCGAGCGTGACGAGGTGGACGTCGCCGACCGTCCGCGGCGCACCCGCTGCGAGCGCAGGCACGAATAGCGCGCGCACCACGTCGGCCGATCGCACGGCCGCGGGCAGGGGGCGGCTCGCCAGGCGCGACGCTTCGCGGCGGGCCACCTCGGCGCTCACCGGGCGCGACGAGAACCAGGCCTCGCCGACCAGCACCGACGATCCCTCGAGCGCGTCGGCGACGAGGTCCCATTCCGGCTCGTTGCCGTGCCAGTAACGCATCGCCGGCCGCCACGGGCCGCGGCGCCCCACGGCGCCCTTGCGCAACGACACCAGGGAGCGGCGGCACAGGTCCTCCCACGCATTCCCGAGGAGCGCCGCCCAGTGCTCCGCGAGCAAGGCAGCGCGCGACGCCGAGTTGCCGGCCACCAGGGCCGCCCGGTTGGGCGCCACCACGCGGAACCACAGGCGGAGGAACGAGTCGTCGAGCTTGTACAGGCTGCGCTTTCCGCTCCGCGCCGGCTCGCCATACGGGACCTCCCGGCGAACGAAGCCCATGCCGACCAGGCGATCGAGCGGCCGGCCGAGCGACGTCGCCGGCACCGCCAGGCGACCGGCGATCTCCGACAGCCGGTGGGCGCCGCCACCGATGGCGTCGAGTACCGGACGCATCTCGATCGCCGACGGCGTCTCTTCCAGCAGCAGCCGCTCGGGCTCGGAGAACAGGGGGCCGGTCGGAGCGAGGGCGAGCTCCACGACCCGCGCGGACACGGGACCGCGGCGGGTCGCGGCCAGCTCCCAGTAGCGCGGCACGCCACCCCACGCCGCCCAGTGCTCCACCACGGCCGCCGCGCTCATCGGCCCGAGGCCGCCGCGGAGGTGCTCCGGCCCGAGCGGCTGGAGGTCGAGCAGCGCGCGCGCTCGGCCGAACAGCGGGGCCTCGTGGCCGAGCACGAGCCCCTGCATCATCCGCTGGCTCGAGCCGGCGAGCGCAAGTTGCAACCGGGCGCGCTTCGCGTCGTGATCGATCCAGCGCTGGAGCACGCTCGGCAGCTCCGGCGAGGACGACACCAGGTACGGCAACTCGTCGATCACGACCGGTCCGGTGAACCCGCGACCGGTCGCATCGGCGGCGAGCCGGGTGAGCAGCCGCTCCCAGTCGGGGTATACGACATCGGCGAAGCCGGGCAGGACCTCCGCTACCGCGCGGGCGAAGTAGGCCCGCTGCGCCTCCGCGCCGGCCTGATCGGCGACCGTGTACACGCCGTGCGCGCGCTCGCACCACTCCAGCAGGAGGCGAGTCTTGCCGATCCGCCGGCGGCCCCAGACCACGGCCAGGCCGCCACCGTCGGCGAGCCCGGCCAGCTCGCGGAGCTCCGATGACCGGTTCAGGAACAACATTATGCACAGAAACATAATGTTGGCGGACATAATGTTCAAGGGTGCCGTGCCTGGGCCTCGACCGGCCGCGGCTGGACGTGGCCGGACGCGGCTGGACGCGGCTGGACGCGATGACACCGGCCGGCGGCGGCTACACGAGGGAGACGAACTCCTCGAGCTTGCCGGCGGGGGAGCGGCCGAGGGCGGAGACGACGTCGACGGTGACGGTGAACGGGTGGGCGAGGGCGTCGACCACGGCGTCGGCGAGGGCGGCGCGCTGGGCGTCGGTGATGGGCGTGCCGGGGCGGGGGACGACGCGCAGGCGAAGGTGATCGGCCGACTCCTGCACGAGCTGGAGCTCGCGGTAGGGGGCGGCGCGGCGGCAGGCGACGGTGAAGAGCGGCCACGTGGTGCGGCCGTCGGGATAGCGCAGCATGCCGCGGCGGCGGCCGACGATGCGCGTGAGCACCGGCAGGCCGCGGCCGCACGGGCAGGGCGCGCCGACCTCGGCGTGGTCGCCGAGCTCGTAGCGGAGGAGCGGCGTCGCGAAGTTGTGGAGGTCGGTCACGACCACGCGGCCGATCGCGCCGACCGGGCACGGCGCGCCGGCGTCGTCGAGGACCTCGACGAGCACGCGCTCGGCCTGCACGTGGTAGCCGGTGCCGGTCGGGCACTGGAGCGCGAGGTAGCCGACCTCCTGCGCCGAGTAGGTGTCGACCAGCGGCACGCCGAGCACCTCGCGGCAGAGGTCGCGCGTGTCGGCCGACAGCGCCTCGCTGATCGTGCGGACCTGCCGCAAGGACGGCAGCCGCGCGCCGGTGGCGGCCAGCTCGCGCAGGATCGCGCCGAGCACCGTCGGGTAGACGAGCAGGTAGGCCGGGTCCTCGCGCAGGAGCCACGCGACCTGCTGATCGGTCGTGCTGCCGACGGAGAGGATCGACAGCGGCGCGTCAGGGGCCACGCCGGCGGTCGCCGGGCCCCAGCCGGCGGCGCGGGCGCCGTCGGGCGGCGGCGCGCCCTCGGTGTGGCGGATGACCGCGAGCCGCAGCGAGAGGTCGCGCCCGTGCCAGTCGTGATCGCGCAGCGTGATCGCCTTCCAGAAGCGATCGACGATCGCCGGCACGCGCACGCGCACCGGCTCGCCCGTCGAGCGCGAGCTGGTCAGCTCGGGCGCCCCGCCGTGGGTGACCGGGTAGCGGCGGCTGAGCGTGCGCGGCCCGGCGTCGATCAGCTCGTGGCGCGTCAGGATCGGGATGCGCGCCCAGGCGCCGGCGTCGGCGACCAGCCGCTCGGCGCCCGCGGCGTCGTCGGCGGCGAGGCCGGCGGCCGCGAACCGCTCGCCGTAGAGCAGCGTCGTGGTCGCCGCGTGGCGGACGACCTCGGCGAGCTGCGTGCGCTGCGCCGCCGCCAGCCGCTCGGCCGGCCACCACTGCGTACGCTCGAGCTGCCAGGCGAGCGCCAGCACCTCGGCGGTCGCGGCGTCCGCGATCGGCGGCCACGCGAGGCCGGGGATGGCCGACCGCGCCGGCACGCTCAGAAGCGGCTGATCCGCTGGACGTCGGTGGCGTCGGCCGCCTCGTCGAGCGGCGGGCTGATGTTGCGCGCGCTGCCGGGGACGTCGAGGTCCGACAGGTACGCGTCGAGGCTGCCGGGGCGATCGTCGTCGGCGCGGTAGAACGTGCGGCGGCCGTCGCGGCTGACGACGTAGCCGTCGGCGACGCCGTTCCCGGCCGGCGGATCCGGGTTGAGCCGCACCGGCGGCGGCGTCGAGTCGAGGGTGAGATCGAGGTGGTAGAGCGCCGGCGCGTAGGTCTCGTCGAACAGCCGCACCGGGTCGGTGCCCGGCGTCGGGTCGCCGCCCTCGGCGCCGTCGGCGCCGCCGCGGTAGACGAGGCTGCGCTCGTCGTCGGCGAGGACGAAGTCGGTCGCCTCCTCCGACGAGTCGTCGCCGTCCGGCGAGAGCTGCGTGGTGACGCCCGGGCGCGCGACGTCGACGCGGAACAGCCGATCGAAGCCGAACGCGCCCGACACCTGGCGGAAGTAGACGCGCGAGCCGTCGTGGGTGACGGCGAAGTCGGCGCGCACCCAGTCGTCCTTGCTGCCGTCGACGAGCTGCAGCGCGTCGTCGGGCGACGCCAGCGAGGCGCGCCAGAGCGACTCCTGGAACGTGTTGCGGCTGCCGGTGAAGACGACCGCGCTGCCGTCCTCGGTCACCTGGTACGCCTCGACGTGGCCCTCGGCGCCGTCGGCGTAGGTGATCTCGTGCTCGACGCCCGGGCTCGCGAGGTCGACGACCTGCAGCGCGAGGCGGCCGCCGCCCTCCTCGCGCCGGTAGACGACGCGCCGGCCGTCGCCGGTGAGCTGGAGGTCCCAGATGTCGGTGACGTCGTCGGGGTCGAGCCGCGTCGACGGCCCCGGCGTCGCGCCCGACAGGTCGACCGTGTAGGCGTCGTGGCTGTCGGCGTCCTGCGTCGCGATGTAGGCGACGCGCTTGCCGTCGTTCGACAGCGCGAAGACCCGCGACACCTGGCCGCCGGGGCGGAGGGCGTCGTCGACCTTGTGCGCGACGCCCGGGCTGGCGAGCGCGACCTCGTAGAGATCGATCTGGTCGTCGTCGCTCTCGCGGTAGAGCACGCGCGAGCCGTCGCGCGACACGACGATGCCGGGCAGCACGCTGGCGCCGGCCGCCAGCGGGCCGCTGACCTTGACCAGCGGACCGCCGCGCGGCGAGGCGCGCCACAGCTCCATCACGCCCTCGGTCTCGGCGGCGACCAGCAGCACGCTGCCGTCGGGGAGCAGGGCGTGGTCGGTGACGCGATCGCTCGGGAAGGTCGCGGCGTCGAGCTTGGTGAGCGTGAACGTCCGGTCCTGCAGCGCGTAGAGATCGCGGAAGGCGGTGGCCTTGCCGTCGTAGAGGATGGTCTGGATCGCCGCCAGCGGCTCGGCGCAGGCGTGGTCGACGCAGTCGCCGAACGGGCTGCAGGCCGGCGTGCAGGCGGCGTCGCTCGTGCACTGGCTCGCCGCGCAGTGCATGCCGTCGCCGCACACGGTGCCGCAGGCGCCGCAGTTGTCGTTGTCGAGCGTCGTGTCGGTGCACACGCCGGTGCACTCGTCGAAGCCGCTCGGGCAGGGCGGCGCGTCGTCGCCGCACGCGGGGAGGAGCGCGAGCAGCGCGGGGACGAGGATGCCGTTGGCGAGCGCGATGCGTCTCACGGTCCGGTAGCATACCGTCATCCGATGGACCGCGACCACTGGCCCCGACATGCGCGGCAATGGGCGCTCGTCGGGCCACCGCTGCGGCCATCGGCGGAGGACGTGGCGTTCATGGAGGCGGCCGCGGCGCAGGCGGCGGGCGGCGCGGCGCTGGTGCTCGGCGTCACCCCGGAGCTGGTCGGGATGCGCTGGCCCGCCGGCGTGCGGGTCACCGCGGCCGATCGGTCGCGCGACGTCATCGACGCGGTCTTCGCGCCCGCGCCGCACGCGGAGGCGGTGTGCGCCGACTGGCGGGCGCTGCCGGCGGCGGACGGCGCCTACGCGATCGCGGTCGGCGACGGCAGCCTGTCGAACCTCGACTTCCCCGGCGGCTACCGCGCGGTGGCGGCGGAGCTGGCCCGCGTCGTCGACGGACCGGTCGTGTTGCGGCTGTTCGCGGCGCCGGCGCGCGCGGAGTCGCTGGGCGCGATCGCCGCCGACCTGGGCGCCGGGCGCATCGGCAGCTTCCATGCGCTCAAGTGGCGGCTCGCGATGGCGGTGCAGCCGCCGGAGGCGAATGTCCGGGTCTCGGACATCGCGGCGGCCTTCGACGAGCTGGTGGCCGACCGCGCGGCGCTGGTGGCGCGCACCGGCTGGCCGCGCGCCGTCGTCGACGCCATCGACGTCTACCGCGGCTCGGCCGTCACCTACTCGTTCCCGACCGAGGCCGCCGCCACGGCCGCGCTCGCCCCGCACTGGCGCCCGGTCGCGCGCCACGTCCCCGGCTACGAGCTCGGCGCCCGCTGCCCGACCATCGTCCTCGCCCGCTGACAGGCCCCGAGCCGAGCTCGGCGCGGGG
>DASZXE010000569.1:0-9347 GCA_035546475.1 Kofleriaceae bacterium | reverse complement strand
GGAGGAGCGTAGGCGCGGTCGACGATGAGACCGTGATCGCCTGGGTCCCGCAGACCGTGACGCCGGACTGGCCGGTGGTGCCGGCGGGGCCGGCGGGGCCGGCGGGGCCGGCGACGCCCTGGATGCCCTGCGCGCCGGCGGGGCCCACGGCGCCCATCGCGCCGGCGGGGCCCTGCTGGCCCATGGGACCCATCGGGCCGGCGATGCCCTGCGGGCCGGCGGGGCCGGCGGGACCGGCGGGGCCGACGTCGCCGGCAGGACCGGCGGGGCCCGCGGGGCCGGCGGGGCCGGCAGGACCGGCGGGGCCCTCGGGGCCGGTGGCACCCTTGGCGCCGTCGGCACCCGTGTCGCCCTTGCAGGCAGCGAGGCCGAGGCCGATGAGACCGATCGCGAACAGACTTCCAGCGCGCATGGCAGGGCTCCTTCCTTGAGGGCCGCGATGGTTGCCATCGGCGCTGAGGCATGTCCAGCGAGACCTGCCGCCTCATGCGCGATCGCACACCGCGGCCCGCGGCGGTGACGCAGGCGCGGCGCGGACCACGCACGCGACGCCGGCCGGGGCGGCTTCCGGTTGTGTGGCCTTCGAGGGCCGTGGTACCCACGATCATTCGACGGCGCACCGGCTCGCGGCCCGCCGGCTCGAGCACGACCTGTCCAAGCCCCGGGGGATCACGTGGCCGACCTGTCCATCACCGTCAACGGCATGAAGTTCGAGAACCCGTTCCTCCTCGGATCGGGGCCACCCGGCACCAACGGCAAGGTCATCGCCCGCTCCTACGACCTCGGCTGGGGCGGCATGGTCTGCAAGACCTTCTCGCTCGATGCCTCGAAGGTCATCAACACCGCGCCGCGCTACGCCAAGGTCCGCGCCAAGGGCTCCGAGGAGGTCATCGGCTTCCAGAACATCGAGCTCATCAGCGACCGTCCGTACGAGGACTGGCTCGACGACCTCAAGCAGCTCAAGAAGAACTACCCGCACAAGATCCTCGTCGCCTCCATCATGGAGGAGTACCGCAAGGAGGCCTGGCAGCAGATCGTCCGCGAGGTCCAGGCCACCGGCGTCGACGGCTTCGAGATGAACCTGTCGTGCCCGCACGGCCTCCCCGAGCGGAAGATGGGCATGGCCATGGGCGAGAACCCCGACATCGTCGAGGAGGTCGTCGGCTGGGTGAAGGAGGTCTCGACGATCCCCGTCTGGGCCAAGATGACGCCGAACGTCGGCAACCCGACCGTGCCGGCCGCCTCCGCGCTGCGCGCCGGCGCCGACGGCATCGCGATGATCAACACGATCCTGAGCGTGTCGGGCATCGATCTCAAGACGCTGCGGCCGACGCCGACCGTCGAGGGCCACAGCGTCCCCGGCGGCTACTCCGGCCAGTGCGTGCGGCCGATCGCGCTGCGCCAGGTCATGGAGGTCGCCCGCGCCAACCCCGGCGTCGAGATCAGCGGCATCGGCGGCATCGAGACCGGCTACGACGCGGCGCAGTTCATGCTGCTCGGCGCGTCGACCGTGCAGGTCTGCACCGGCGCCATGCTGCGCGGCTACGAGATCATCAGCGAGCTCAAGGAAGAGCTGTCGAAGTTCATGGTCGACAAGGGCTTCGAGAACATCCGCCAGTTCCAGGGCAAGAGCCTGCCGTACTTCACGACGCACCACGATCTCGTCGAGCGCCAGAAGGCCGCGCGTGACGCCAAGGAGGCCGCCCGCAGCCGCACGAACCGCGACGCCGAGACGTGGAAGGGCGACATCTCCAAGGAGACGTCGACGCTCGTCACCAACTGATCCGCCGGCGCCGCCGCCGCTCCGCTCTCCCGCTCCATCCGTTCGCCCCGCCGCGCCGACCGCGCCTCCGCGCGCCGCCTCGGTGGGCCCGTCCCGACGAGGAACCCATGGCCCGTACCGTCATCTCCGGCCTCATCCAGGCCAGCAATCCGATCAACGACGAGTCGAAGTCGGTCGCCGAGATCCAGGCGGCGATGTTCGAGAAGCACCTGCCGATGATCCACGAGGCCGGCAAGCAGGGCGTGCAGATCCTCTGCCTGCAGGAGATCTTCAACGGCCCCTACTTCTGCCCCGGCCAGGACCGCCGCTGGTACGACGCCGCCGAGGCGGTGCCCGGCCCGACCTGCGAGAAGCTGGCGCCGATCGCGAAGCAGTACGGCATGGCGATGGTCGTCCCGCTCTACGAGCGCGAGCAGGCCGGCGTCTACTACAACACCGCCGCGATCCTCGACGCCGACGGCAGCTACCTCGGCAAGTACAGGAAGACGCACATCCCGCAGACGTCCGGCTTCTGGGAGAAGTACTTCTTCAAGCCGGGCAACCTCGGCTACCCGGTCTTCAAGACCCGCTACGCGACGATCGGCGCGTACATCTGCTACGACCGCCACTTCCCCGAGGGCGCGCGCGCGCTGGGCCTCAACGGCGCCGAGATCGTCTACAACCCGTCGGCGACGGTCGCCGGGCTGTCGCAGTACCTGTGGAAGCTGGAGCAGCCCGCGCACGCGGCCGCCAACGGCTACTTCATGGGCTGCATCAACCGGGTCGGCACCGAGGCGCCGTGGAACATCGGCAAGTTCTACGGCAACTCGTACTTCGTCGATCCGCGCGGCCAGATCCTGGCGTGCGCGTCGGAGGATCGCGACGAGCTGGTGGTCGCGTCGCTCGACCTCGACATGATCGAGGAGGTGCGGCGCACCTGGCAGTTCTACCGGGACCGCCGGCCGGACGCCTACGGCGACCTCACGAAGGAGTAGCCGATGACGCGCACGCTCATCCGCGGCGGCACGGTGGTGACCGCCAGCGACACGTTCACGGCCGACGTCTGGATCGAGGACGGCAAGGTCAGCGGGCTGGTCGCGGTCGGCACCGCGCAGCAGCAGGCCGCCGACGAGGTCGTCGAGGCGGGCGGCTGCTACGTCATCCCCGGCGGCATCGACGCCCACACGCACATGTCCTTGCCGTTCGGCGGCACCACCGCGTCCGACGACTTCGCGACCGGCTCGATCGCGGCGGCCCACGGCGGCACGACGACGATCATCGACTTCGCGATCCAGTGGAAGGGCGGCTCGATGCGGGCCGGCCTCGACGCGTGGCACGCGAAGGCGACCGGCAACGCGGCGATCGACTACGGGTTCCACCTCATCATGACCGAGGCGAACCCGTCGACGCTCGAGGAGATGGCGACCTGCGTCCGCGAGGGCGTGACCAGCTTCAAGATGTTCATGGCGTACCCGGGCGTCTTCCTGGTCGACGACCAGCAGATCTTCCGGGCGATGCTGCGGGCCGGCGAGCTCGGCGCGCTCATCACGATGCACGCCGAGATCGGCCTGCCGATCGACGTGCTCGTGCAGCGGGCGCTCGCCGAGGGCCACACGGCGCCGGTCTATCACGCGCTCACGCGGCCCGAGGTGGCGGAGGCGACCGGCACCGAGCGCGCGATCGCGCTGGCCGAGATGGCGAAGGTGCCGGTCTACATGGTGCACCTGTCGGCGCAGCGCGCGCTCGAGCGGGTGATGGAGGCGCGCGATCGCGGCCTGCCGGCGTACGCCGAGACCTGCCCGCAGTACCTGTTCTGCACCGAGGACGACCTGCGCGGCGACCCGGGCGACGAGTGGAAGGGCGCCGGCTACGTCTGCACGCCGCCGCTGCGGCCGAAGCACCACCACGACCACCTGTGGCGCGGGCTGCGCAACTACGACCTGCAGACGGTGGCGACCGACCACTGCCCGTTCTGCATGAAGGACCAGAAGGAGCTGGGCCGCGGCGACTTCTCGAAGATCCCGAACGGCATGCCGGGCGTCGAGACGCGGCTGCACCTGCTGTGGGAGGGCGTGCGCGAGGGGCGGATCTCGATGAACCGCTTCGTCGAGATCACGGCGACCGCGCCGGCGAAGATCTTCGGGCTCTACCCGCGCAAGGGGACGATTGCGGTCGGCGCCGACGCCGACATCGTCGTCTGGGACCCCGAGCGCGAGAAGACGCTCGGCGTGAAGACGCTGCACATGCGCGTCGACTACTCGCCGTTCGAGGGCAAGAAGGTCATCGGCACGCCGGCCGCCGTGCTCTCGCGCGGCGAGCTGGTCGTCAAGGACGACCAGTGGGTCGGCAAGCGCCGCGAGGGCCGCGGCAACTTCCTCCGCCGCGGCACCTTCGCGCTGTAGCCTCGGGCTCGTGCGGCCCGTGCCTCGGGGCATCCACCTGCGCTATCTGCGCGACGACCTGCGCGTCGTCCACGGCGTCGGCGTGTTCCAGCAGGGGACGGTGGCGCTCGTGCCGCGCCACCTGGCGGTGCAGCTCGTCGCCGCCGGCGACTTCGAGCCGGTGACCGGACCGCTCGCGCGCGTCTTCATCGTCCGCGTCGGGCAGGACACGCTGCCTGCCGGGGACGCCGCGCCTCGCTCGCCCGGCGAACCGGTGGCGCCGACCGACTTCGAACGCGAGCTGGAGGAAGAGGAGCTCGCGGCCGCCGCCCGCCCGGACGACGGCCAGAGCCCGAGCCGCTGCGGGAACGAGCAGGCGGCGCCGAGCTCGCGACCGGCCGTGGCCGTGCGGGAGCTCGGACCGCGCAGCCCCGACGAGGCCTGACAGGGTGGCCGAGAACAACGATCGCGATCGATCGGCGCCTGCAAGCTCGATCCCTTGGCTCGTCGTCCGCGGGTCGAGGACGCATTGCTGGCAAGCCTGTGACGCCCCGAGCTGTTGTCGCGCGCTCGCCCGCGCGCGCTCGCTCGGCGGAGCCCGATCGTCGTCGAGATCATGCCCGGTGGCGGCGGCGCCTCGTGTGCCCGCTGTCACCCGCCCGGGTGACCCGTGCTGCGAGCCCGGCCCGAGGCGCCGCGCTCGCCCGAGTCAGGGCTGGAGGATGCCGATCGGCGAGCCGAGCGGGTCGACCATGACGGCGATGCGGCCGACGCCGGGGACGTCGTTCGGGCCCATCTTGACGTCGGCGCCGAGCCGCTTCGCGCGGGCGACGGTGTCGTCGGCGCTGGCGACCTGCACGTACGGCACCCACTGCTGCGGCAGGCCCTTCATCGGCGCGGGCAGCACGCCGGCGCGGCCCTTCCCGTCGCTGTTGAGCACGTGGTAGGTGCCCATCGGGCCCATGTCCATCGGCGCGTCGGTGAAGCCGCCGACCTTCTCGTAGAAGGCGACCGACTCGTCGACGTGCTCGGTGACGAGCTCGTTCCAGCAGAAGGTGTTCGCCACGCCCTTGAACTCGCCGGCATCGGCCTTGGCCGGCTGCCACAGCGCGAAGACGGCGCCGTACGGATCGAGGACGATCGCGTAGGTGCCGACGTCGCCCATCGCGACCGGCTTCAGCGCCACCCGGCCACCGGCGGCGGCGATGGCGTCGGCGGTGCGCGTCGCGCTCTCCACCTGCAGGTGGGCGACCCAGTGGGCGTGGGGCGGCGCGCCGGGCGGCGTGTCGAGCCACGCGCCGAGCTGCTGCTCGCCCGCGACGATCATCGTGTACTGGCCGCCGGGCAAGGACGGCATCGGCACCGCCTTCGTCTTCCAGTTGAACAGCTCGCCGAAGAACGCCTGCGCCTTCGCGCTGTCCTTCGACACGTACTCGAACCACACGAAACGTCCGGTCGGGAAAGTCATCGCCAGCTCCTCTGTTGTGCTGCCCCGAGGTCGAACGGCCGGGTGACGGATCGACAGTGGCCGCGCACTATTTCGCAAGCGCGCGGGATCCATGGCGTTGCAGGGCGATGCGGTGGCGGCGCGGGAGGTCGTGCGAGGCGGTGCGAGGCCGCGCGAGGCCGTGCGACGATGACCGCATGATCGGGACCCGCACGCCCGTCGCCGCGGGGATGGCGATGGCCGTCGCGTCGACGCTGCTGCTGGCGGCGTGCGGGGACAACCTCGCGCCGGCGCCGCCCGCCGATGCCGCGCCGGATGCGGCGCTGCCGGTCGAGCGCGTGCTCTTCCTCGGCAACAGCTACACGGGCGTCAACGACCTGCCGGGCGTGCTGGCGAAGCTGAGCGCGTCGGCGCCGTCGGTGGTGCGGTTCGAGGTCGGCACCTGGGCGCCCGGCGGGCAGACCTGGGAGGGCCACGACGCCGACCCGATGGTCGACGCGCTGATCGCGCAGGGCTGGGACGACGTCGTGCTGCAGGACCAGAGCGAGCAGGCGTGGTTCGTCTCCGGCATCAAGCCGGCGCTGCTGTCTCTCGACCGCAAGATCGACGCGACCGGCGCGCGCACCGTCCTCTACATGACGTGGGCGCGGGCGCTGACCGTGGTCGATCCGGCCACCCGCTTCGTCGAGGACATGGCGCTCGCCCGCTACTACGAGCGGCACGCGGAGGCGGCCGGCGCGCTGGTGGCGCCGGTCGGGCGCGCGTGGGAGCGCGCGCTGCGCGATCCGTCGGTGACGCTGCACGCGGAGGACGGCTCGCACCCGAACGCGCAGGGCACCTACCTGGCGGCGTGCGTCTTCTACGCGACCCTGACCGGCCGCGATCCGGCGGGGCTCGCCGACGGCGGCCTCGGGCTCGCCGGCGGCGACGTGGCGCGGCAGCACCGGAGCGCATGGGCGACCAGGGAAGCCCGGCGGGCGCCGGCGCCGCCGCGGGTCCGCGACTGGCCGCTGGCCGCGGGCCCCGGCGGCAACGACCTGGTGCTGCTGACCGGCGTCGAGCTCGGCGACGCGGCCGGGCCGGGCGGCGGGCCGGGGACCGCCACCACGTTCGGCCCGGGGCAGTTCGCGGCGGTGCCGTACCGGGCGGGCAACGCGCCGGCGCACGTCACCGTCGAGCTCGACGCCGCGCTCGACGACTGGAGCGTGCCGGGCGGCGCCGCCGATGCGTTCCTCGCCGGCCGCTACGACGCCTGGTCGATCGCGCGGCGCGGCACCGACCTGCGCGCCGAGCTGGTCGCCGGCGACGACGACCACGCCGACACCGCGACGCTCACGATCGCGGCGGCGGCGCTGGCGCCCGGCTGGCACCACCTGAGGCTCGACGACGACGGCCAGGCGGCGACGCTCTCCGTCGACGGCGCGCCGGCCGTGGCCGCGGCGCTCGCGGGGCCGCTGCGCTACGGCGGCTCGGCGGGGCTCGCCAACGGCGTCGCGCTCGGGGCGCGGCCGAGCTCGAACGCCGAGAGCCTCGTCCTCGGCGGCGTGCCGTTCCCCGGCGCGCTCGCGAACCTGCGCATCACCGCGCGGTAAGGATCCGGGCGACGCCAGGTCCGGTGACGCGAGGTCCGCGCGATTTTCGCGGTGGCCTCGAAAAACATAGATGTTCCGGGTGGATAGACCACCGGATCCTGTCCCCCTACAGGACGCCGGAGCCGACGCCGAAGGTGGCGCCGAACGTCGTCGAGCCGGAGAGGCCGCCCTCGCCGGTGCCGTACAGGTAGAACGCCTTGTGGAACGGGTAGCGGAGGCCGGTGCGCAGCGAGAAGCCGAAGTCGGTCGCCTCGTACGTCCCCTGCTGCTCGCCGATCGCGATGTCGGTCGAGACCGTGCTCGCGGTGCCGACCAGATCGAGCGAGAAGCGCGCCTTCTTGAAGCCGAGCTGGTAGCCGATCGCGAGCATCTTCTCGCTGGCGTCGACGCTGCGCACCTGCGCGATCGACACCAGCCGCGTCTCCGGATCCATCGCCTGGATCGGCCCGCTGAACTGCGTGTACGGCCGCGCGTAGCCCCACGACAGGCGCACGCCGTTGACGACGAAGTTCATCTCGAAGCCGAGCCCGGCCACCTTCACGCGGTCGAACGGCGAGCCCTGGAAGGTCGTGACCAGCGACGGCGAGGTGTCGCCCTCGGTGCGGGCGAAGTGCGCCGCCTGGTAGCTGCGCACGCCGGTCAGGAAGCCGACCTCGATGCCGCCGCCGTTGACTCCCGCGGACGCGGTCCCGATCGAGCCGATGGACGCCAGGGAGACGACG
This sequence comes from Kofleriaceae bacterium, assembly GCA_035546475.1. Lineage (GTDB taxonomy): Bacteria > Myxococcota_A > Polyangia > Haliangiales > Haliangiaceae > UBA2376. The sequence goes on along the minus strand of DASZXE010000569.1, from coordinate 1,443 downwards.
AGCACGGCCGCCAGCACGTTGCCTTTCATGCCGCTCCAACGCTGCAAGGCACGGACCCTTACACCGCCGGGATCGAACGTGCGCATCTCCGCGATGCGCCGTGCGCCGCGCGCCCCGCCGGCGGTGGGAGCTGGTGGCGGTGGTGAGCCTCTGACACCACAGGTGTCGCCGATCGACCTCGGGGCTGGCGCGCGCCGGACCGCGGTCGTGCGCTACCCTCGTCGGGGATGCGGCTCTACGACGACCTCGCGGGCTGGTACCACCTGCTGTCGCCGCCGGAGAACCACGGCTGGGAGGCCGACCACTACGCGGCGCTCTGGCGCGGGCTCGTCGACGCGCCGCGCACCCTCCTCGACCTCGGCGCCGGCGGCGGCTGCGTCGCCTCGCACCTGCGGCGCGACTTCGCGTGCACGCTCGTCGATCGCTCGCCGGCGATGCTCGACACGTCGCGGGCCGTCAACCCCGACTGCGAGCACGTCGCCGGCGACCTGCGCGACCTGCGGCTCGGCCGCACCTTCGACGGCGTCCTGCTCGGCGACGCGCTCATGTACCTGCGCGGCGAGGGCGAGCTGGAGGCCGCGATCGCGACCGCGTTCGCGCACACGCGGCCCGGCGGCGCCGCGCTGTTCGTGCCGGATTGCACGCGCGAGACGTTCCGGCCCGGCGACAGCCACGGCGGCACCGACACCGCCGACGGCGCGCGCGGCCTGCGCTGGCTGCAGTGGGTCCGCGATCCGGATCCGGCCGACGACAGCTTCACGACCGACTGGGCGCTGATGCTGCGGGAGGGCGACCGCATCGAGGTCGTCCACGAGCAGCACCGGATGGCGCTGCTCGCGCGCGCGACGTACGGCCGGCTGATCGCCGCCGCCGGCTTCCGGCTCATCGACGAGCCGGCGCACGCGGGTGTGCTGATCGGCACGCGCGATCGCGCCAGCACCTGACAGGTCGCGACGGAAGGTCGCGCGCCGGGACAGGTGCGACCGGTGATACCGTCGCGTCGATGACACCTCTCCGCAGTACCCTCCCGTCGCTCGCCTGCGCGCTCGTCGTGGCGTGCGGCGGCGACCGGCCGGCGTCCCGGCCCGCGCCGGCGCCCGCGCGCGCACGTGACGCGGCGCCCGCGCGCGTGCCCGTGCCCGTGCACCCCGGCAGTGTCCGGACGGCGGACAAGCCGCACGCGCCGATCGACCTGACGATGGAGGCGCGCCCCCTCGACTCGACCGCGACGGCCGATCGCTTCGAGGTCGTGCTGCACGCGACGCCGCGCGGCGAGGTCCAGCACGTCGAGCTGGCGGTCGACGGTCAGCCGTCGGTGGTCGCCACCGCCACCGCCGGCGCGGTCAGCGACGGCCGCGCCACCGTCGAGGTCGCGCGCGGCGAGGGCAAGGACGTCATCGGCCCCGCGGTCGTCACCGTCGACGGCAAGCGGATGGGCGCGGC
>DASZXE010000568.1:0-3101 GCA_035546475.1 Kofleriaceae bacterium | reverse complement strand
CGGCACCGTCGCGAAGTCGACGTTGGCGACCCACGCCGTCGGATCGATGGTCACGAGCAGCGTGCCGCCGTCGTGAGGAGCGAAGTCGATCGCGATCGGCGTGACGATCCGCTGCTTGCAGATCGGGTGCAGGCTGGGCTGGGTCGGATCGGTCGACTGCACCAGCCGGTTGGTTCCGATGGTGATCGACGTGGTGAAGGGGATCACCTCCGCGCCCTTGCTGGCCGTGCCGGCGAGCTCGGCGATGATCGTCGGATCGTTGTCGGCGTTGACGTCACCGCCGGTGAGCCAGAGCTCGGCGTTGCGCGCCTCGTCGTCGGTGCCGTCGCCGGGCTGCGAGAACGGCTGGGGGGTGGTCGACAGCGCGTCGACCGTCAGGCCGGACAGCTCCTCGGCCGTGTAGATGCCGGGCAGGATGCAGTTGGTGAACTGCGCGCCGGAGCTCGGCACCGTCAGGTTCAGGTAGACGGCGCCGAGGTGGAGCTTCGCCGTGGTCAAGACGACGTGCCAGCCGAGGCCGTTGTCGATCGTGGCGGCGCCGGTCCCGGCCGCGGCGACGTCGAAGCTCACGATCTGGCCGCCGGTCGATTGCACGCACGCCGTCAGCGGGAGCGCGAGCGCGAGCAGGAGTGCGCGGTTCATAGCTTCACCTCGAGCTGGAAGAGGACCGTCCGCGGCGCGCCGGCCGTGAAGTGGCGCGCGATCGTCAGCGTCGGTTGCGCCTGCGAGTGGAAGTCGGAGGCGTAGTTGTATTCGCCGAGTCGATAGCGGGTATCGAGCAGGTTCTCGGCCTGCACGCCGAGGCGGTACCGGCGCCAGCCGATCGAGCCGGAGCCATCGATCGTGAAGATCGTGTCCGACCGCTGGCCGTACGGGAGCGCGCGCCGGCCGACGTAGGTGATGCCGGCGCCGGCGACCCCGGTCAGGTGGGTGCCGTCGAGGCACCACGGCAGGTCGCCGGACACCACCGAATCGGAGCGGATGACGAGGTCCGGCACGTAGGGGATGAGCAAGCCGGTGTCGTCGAAGGTCGACTGCACGAGCGTCGCGCTCGCCGACTCCTCGAACCACGAGCCGGTGAGCTGGCCCGACAGCGACACCCCGTTGCGCGTGCTGCCGCCGGCGAGCAGGTTGCGGCCCGCGGTCTCGCTGAAGACGAGGTCGTGGTCGACGTGGGTGTGGAAGAACGTCAGCGCGCCCTTGGCGCTGAGCCCCTCGGTGTGCCGGTCGTCGTAGGTCGCGCCCGCCTCGTACGACTTGATGCTGGCGAACGGGGTGACGAGGCCCTGCGAGATGTAGCTGGGATCGATCGACCGGACGCCCTCGCCGTAGCCGATCGAGGCGGTGACGTGGGCGAACGGGCCGAACAGCAGCGTCGCCCGCGGCAGCACGACCGAGCCGGACGCGGCCGCCCGCTGCACCGGCTCGCGGTACTTGCCGTAGTCCTCGAGCGACAGGCAGCTCTGGTCGCCGGGCGGGTTGTCCTCGGACGGGTGCGCGATCTCCTGGACCGCGCAGTTGTCGATGACGTTGTAGGTGAACAGGTCGGTGCGGACGCCGCCGCGCAGGCGCAGCCAGTCGGTGAATTCGAGGGCGAGCGCGCCGTAGAGGCCGATGTCGCCGATCGTCGCGTCGAGGTCGGTCTCCTTGTCGTACGGGTGGCCGTTGCTGCGCTTGATCCGGTACTCCTGCCCGCTGGTCAGGTCGATCCGGCCGGCGTAGCCGACCTCCGCCTCCTGCACGTGGCCGCCGATGGTGTGGTCCTCGCGCGCGAAGCCCTGGGCCTGCGCGGTGACGGCGTCCGACTCGAGGTCGATCAGGTCGCCGCGTTGCGCGTGCGGGCGCTGGAACGGCGACTGTTGATCGAGGAGGAAGCCGGTGAAGTCCTCGCGCAGGTGGAGGGTCTGGGCGGTCAGCGAGAGCTGGTGGTGGAAGACGACGTCGTCGTGCTGGGTCTCGATGTCGCCGAGGACGAAGGCGCGCGTCGCGCCGCCGCCCTGGCCGAAGTCGTAGGTGTCGTAGAAGCCGGCGCGGCCGGCGGCGTAGTCGTCCTCGCGGACGACGCCGGCGCTGTGGTAGTCGGTGAGGTAGGCGCCCGAGGTCAGGCGCCAGATGCCGGTCTCGCCCGCCTTGCCCTCGACCTGACCGAGCGCGGTCGCGCGGCGCGCGTCGCGGTTCTGGCCGAAGCCGTCGGTGTTGTAGATCTCGACGCCGCCGAAGGTGTGCGAGTCCTCCTTGGGCGGGCCCCACAGCAGCAGGGCTCGGTTGGTGCCGAAGCTGCCCACGCCGTAGGAGGCGTAGAGGCCGCGGCGGACCAGCCCGAGCGTGTAGTCGGCGCTGCCGGCGACCGCGAAGTTGCCCTGGCGTGGATCGTACGGTCCCTCCACGACCCGCAACGACTCGACCAGCTCGGGGATCACGAAGTGGAGATCGGCGTAGCCGTTGCCGTGGAGGTTGCCGACCTGGTTGATCACGTCGCCGTTGACGCGCAGCTCGATGTCCTGGCCCTCGCGCGCATCGAAGCCGCGCAGGAAGATCTGCTCGGCGTGGCCCTCGCCACCCTCGTTGGTGAGCAGGAAGCCGGGGGCGGCGGTCCCCAGCAGGCTCGTCGAGCCGTGCGGCTGCGGGATCGCGGCCACGACCTTGTCGACCTGGCGGTTGGTCTCGGCCGAGCCGACGTCGGGTGGCCTGGAGTGCCCCTTGAGGAACTTCGACAGGGTGTCCGTGATGTCGATCTGCTCGGTGCCGACGGTGGGCTCCTTGTCGGGATCGAAGTGCACGGTCACGTCGAGGCCGCCGGCGACGGGCTGGCCATCCTGCGTGGCGGGGCTGAAGGTCCACGTGGAGACCGCCAGCAGCGCGAGGTCGTCGAAGGCGGACCCCGGCGACGACACCACGCGGGTGTTCGTGATGGTGCCCGCAGCGTCGAGGTCGACGTGGACGACGGCGTCGGTCGGCTTCTTCTGGTCGGCGGGGACGTCCGGAAAGATCGGCGGCTCCTGGTGCGTGATCGCGGGTGGCACGACGGGGGCGGCCGGCGCAGGGGCCGGCGTGGCCGGCGTGGGCGGCGTGGGGGCGGGCGTGGCCGGCGTGGGGGCGGG
>DASZXE010000567.1:0-2746 GCA_035546475.1 Kofleriaceae bacterium | reverse complement strand
CGCGATCGCGGCCGTCGCCGACGACCGGCGTGACCCGGTCGCGCAGGGCGGCCGGCACGCGCGTCGCGTCGCGGGTGAGCACGCGCACGGTCCAGCCCGCCGCCAGCGCGCGCGCCGCGACCCGCTGCCCGAGCGCACCGGTGCCGCCGGCGATCCCGATCGTCCTCGTCATGGACCTGCGATGCCGCGGTCCGTCACACCGCAGCGCGGCACGGCGTCGCGGCCGTGCGGCGAGGCACCGCGCCGGGCGGATACTCCCGGGCGGCCGCGTGCGAGGCGGTTGCGCCCGCTCGCGCGAGCAGACGCTGGAGGAGTGGGTTAGCCTCGACGTCGAGGCCATGACCACCCCGCTCGAGATCGCGCTGACCCGCGCGCTGTCCATCCGGCTCAACCTGCAGATGACGCTGTCCAGCCTCCCGATCGTGGAGGAATGGATGGACATCCACCTGGACCGGTGGCTGGAGCACCTGCCGACCCCGCCCGAGATGCCGCAGGGCCACCAGGTCAGCTTCCTGGTCGCGCTCGCGTCGGACCTCAAGCGGATGTGGTGGGGCGCGTGGGGCGAGCCCGGGTCGATGGTGCCCAAGCTCGCCGACTACCTGAAGCTGTGCAACATCGCGAAGAGCGACGCGGCGGTGCTCGATCAGATGGGCGAGCACCTCGAGCCGCGGCTCGTCGGGCCGTGGGTCGGCGTGTGGGGCGGCAAGGTCACCACCGGCTGGCACTTCTGCGATCCGATCGCGTGGAGCAAGCTCGAGCCGCTGTTCGGCACGCACGAGGCGAAGTTCCAGATCAAGAAGTGGGTGCACGACCAGGGGATCGAGCGGATCGAGCGCTTCGGCCAGGCGATCGGCGACGCGGCCTTCTCGGAGATCGAGCTGGCGGTGCCGGGCGAGACGGTGAACGAGCAGGTCGACAAGCTGGTGCTCGGCTTCCGTCACTTCTCGGGCGCCGACCTGCCGGCCAGCGTCGTCGAGATCCTGCGCGGCGCGTCGCACCCGGCGTTCGCGCTCAGCATCCGCATGCGCGGCGGGCAGGTCGTGCGCACGGCGGCGATCGGCCCGTCGGTGCCGGTCGAGGAGTTCCAGAAGCTGTGCGGCGAGATGAAGACGTCGGTCGCCGAGCGGCTGGAGAACGTCATCAACACGCTGGCGCGCGAGGGGCCGAGCCGCGTCGAGATCGGCCGCGCAGGCGACCGCGGCGGCGTCGACATCTACGTCGAGCCGACCGAGGCGGCGCCGAAGGTGACCGCGCCTCCGGAGCCGGCCGCGCAGGCGAACTGATGGCGGCCGGCGCCGCGTCGGAGGGCGCGGAGGCCGGCGCGCTCCGCGACGCGGCGATCGTCGCCGCCGACGACGAGCTGGCGCGCCAGTGCGAGCTCGATCGCTACCGCGCGAGCGGGCCCGGCGGCCAGCACCGCAACAAGACCGAGAGCGCGGTGCGCGCGCGGCACCTGGCGACCGGCGTCAGCGCCCACGCCGACGACAGCCGGTCGCAGCACGAGAACCGCGGGCGCGCGCTGCGACGCCTGCGCATGAACCTCGCGCTCGAGGTGCGCGCGCCGGTGGCGGGCCTCGACGACCCCGGATGGACGCCGGACGCGCCGCTCGCCGGCCTGGTCGCCGCCGGCGCCGCCGCCCAGGGCGAGCGCACGCGGCAGACGCCGGCGTTCTGGCTCGCCGCCGCGCACCTGCTCGATCTGTTCGTCGCGTGCGGCGCCGAGGTCGCGCCGACCGCGGCCCGCCTCGGCGTCGGCACCGCGCCGCTCGCGCGGCTCCTCACCTGCGACGACGCGCTGCTCCGCGTCGTCAACCAGCACCGCGCCCGCCGCTCGCTGCGCCCGCTCCGCTGAGCGTCACGGCGAGGTCAGTGGACGTCAGTGGATGCCGTGGCTCTGGACGACGGTCTCGGGGCTGATGCCGATCGAGCGGACGGCGGCGGCCCAGATCTCGTCGGGATCGGTGTCGAAGATCAGCTCCGGATCGACGTCGGTGTGCAGCCACGAGCCGGCGGCCATCTCGCTGGCGAGCTGGCCGGCGCCCCAGCCGGAGTAGCCGAGCAGCAGGCGGAAGCGGCCCGGCGGCCGCGCCGCGAGCGTGCGCAGGCGGTCGGGCGACGTCGACAGCGCGAGGCCGGGCGAGATCGTCGTCGAGCCCTGCAGCGGCACCGCCGGATCCCCGACCGGCTCGTGCAGCACCCAGCCGGTCTCGCGGCTGACCGGCCCGCCGAGCCAGACCCGCTCGCCCTCGTCACCCGCCCACCGCATCTCGAGGTTCTGCAGCAGCTCGCTCGCGCGCAGCTCGCTCGGGTGATTGATGACGAGGCCGAACGAGCCCTCGTCGTTGTGCTCGATCATCAGCACGACCGCGCGGCTGAAGTGCGGATCGTGGAGCTGCGGCATCGCGATCAGCAGCCCCGGAGCGAGCGAGACCTCGCGCGAGCTCATCAGGAACCGCTCGGGACGGGCTCGGCCTGCGCGGGCGGCGAGGTCGCCTGGGCGGTGTCGTCGATGCCCAGCTCCCGGGCGACCTTTCTGTAGAGGGCGGCGCCCAGCGCCAGCCCGAAGCCGGTGATCACGGCACGCACGAAGAGGTGCATGCCTCCAGCGTAGCATCGCGCGGCGGAGCGGGGATCGCGCGATCGCGGCGCGGTGCGGCCGCGGTGGCCGGCGCAGCGTCCCGGCGGCCGCACGGTGGCCGCCCACGCGCGCGATCGGGATCGCGAGCGCACCCGCGGCCGCGCCGCC
>DASZXE010000566.1:0-4134 GCA_035546475.1 Kofleriaceae bacterium | reverse complement strand
CGGCCAGGCGGGGGCGCCGCCGGCGGCCAGGCGGCCCTCGCGGATGCGGCGGAGCATGCGCACGACGAAGAAGATCGAGATCGCCAGCACGACGGCGCCGCAGGCCATGATCCGCCAGCGGTAGGCGCCGCCGACCGCGGGCCGCGTCGACGTCCAGAAGCCCGACGGCCGCCCGCTCAGGTGCTCCGGCGTGCGCATGACCGAGCCGGGCTGCGGCGCGGTCGGATCCTCCTCGGGTTCGGCCGCCGCGCCCTCGGCCGGCACCGGCGTCGGCTCGCCCGCCTTCGGGTACGGCAAGGCCGGCGGCTTCGGCTCGTCGGCGGTCGTGTCGTCGGACGCCGGCTGCGCGAACGCCACGCCCCCGACGCCTCCGACGCCCCCGACGCCCGTGACGCCCGCCACCGCGATCACGCCGACGACGATCGCACGCGCGAGCCAGCGAACGCGGCCCCTGGGACGGCTCATCCGGGCTGTCTATCGCGCCGCGCGCCCGACCGCAACGTGACAGCCGGTCGCAAGACCCGATCGAGACACGGCCGCGGCGGGCCGGCGGGGTGCGGCGGTTCGCGCGTGCTGGTACCCTCGCGCCTCGAGGACACGGTCGACCGATGATCCACCGGGGAAACAGCCTGCGCGCGGACCCGCGGCACGCGCTCGCACGCGGGCGCCGCCACCGGGTCGTCGGCGGGCGCTGAGCTCGGCCGTGCGCAAGGTCCGCGATCCGCTGCCGTCCGAGGTCGTCACCGAGGAGCTGCCCCCGCCGCGCCGCGGGCCGGATGCGATCGATCGGCTCATCGACCGGCTCGGCCCCGAGGCGGTCTGCGCCGCGCTGGCGCCGATGCTGACCGAGGAGCGGATCGCGATCATCGATCGCGTGCTCGCCGCGCGGCTCGGCTCGGTCATCCCCGTCGTCGAGGACGTCTACGATCCGCTCAACGGCGCCGCCGTCATCCGCACCGCCGAGGCGTTCGGCCTGCAGGAGCTCCACGTCGTCGAGCCGGGCGTCCGCTTCCAGGCCGCCCGCGGCATCACCCGCGGCTGCCACCGCTGGATCGATCTCGTCCGCTGGCGCGACGCGCAGGGGGCGATCGAGGCGCTGCGCGGCCGCGGCTTCCGCGTGCTCGCCACCGGCCCCGACGCCCGCCACTCCGTCGACGACGTCGCCGTCGATCAGCCGGTCGCCATCCTGTTCGGCAACGAACGCCACGGCCTCACGCCCCGCACCGCCGCCGCCTGCGACGAGACCGTCTCGCTGCCGATGTACGGCTTCACCCAGAGCTTCAACCTGTCCGTCTCCGCCGCGCTGGCGCTGCAGCAGCTCGCCAGCCGCCGGCGAAGCGCGCTCGGCGGCCCCGGCGATCTCGCCGCCGACCGCGTCGCCCGCCTGCGCGCGCGCTGGTTCGCCCTCAAGATCCGCGGCGCGGTCGGCGTCGTCGAACGGATCGTGGCCGGGGGGACACACCAGGATGTGGCACCGGGGCCGCGGTCGCGCGATAACCCCGGTAGCGAGCCGTGAGCGCGTCGCGGGTCTCGCCCTTGCACCCACCCGACTGATCGCATGGAAGCCGTCCGCAAGCAGCGCCCCGAGCCCAACCGCCGCGTCGGCCGCGCGGGACCGTTCCCGCCAGGCGCCCCCCGCCGCAAGGGCTCGCTCGCCCTCCGCATCCTCGGCTGGAGCGCGGTCGGCGCGCTGGTCGCGATGGCGCTCACCGCCGTCGGCCTCGCGCTGGTCTTCTGGCACTACAGCCACGGGCTGCCGAGCATCAAGCAGCTCGCCGACTACCACCCGAAGCAAGTCACCGTCATCGAGGACAAGGACGGCGACCGCATCGGCGAGATCTACACGGAGCGCCGCACCTACGTCTCGTTCGACGAGGTGCCGAAGATGATGTCGGACGCGTTCGTCGTCGCCGAGGACGCCAACTTCTACACCCACGGCGGCATCGACTACCGCGGCATGATCCGCGCGGCGTTCACCAACCTGCGCTCGGGCCGCACGCGCCACGGCGCGTCGACGATCACGCAGCAGGTCGTGAAGAACTTCGTGCTGTCGCCGGAGCGCACGTTCAAGCGGAAGATCCAGGAGATCATCCTCGCGCGGCGGCTCGAGAGCGAGCTGACGAAGAAGGAGATCCTGACGCTCTACATGAACCAGATCTACTTCGGCGCCGGCCGCTACGGCGTGCAGGAGGCGGCCCGCTTCTACTTCGGCAAGGACGTGAAGGACCTGAACGTCGGCGAGATGGCGCTGCTGGCCGGTCTGCCGCAGGCCCCCGAGGAGATCGCGCCGTACAAGCCGAAGAACTACCCGCGCGCGAAGGAGCGGCAGACGTACGTGCTGAACCAGCTCGCGCGCCACGGCAAGATCACCGCCGCCGAGGCGCAGAAGTGGATCGACCAGCCGATCCAGGTCGTCGCGCGGCCGTACCCGATGCTCGACACCGCGCCCGAGTGGGTCGAGGAGGTCCGCAGCGATCTGCTCTCGCAGTACGGCCCCGAGCTCGACACCGCCGGCCTCGAGGTGAAGACGACGCTGCGCCCCGACGTGCAGCTCGCCGCCCGCAAGGCGCTCGACGACGCGCTCAGGGCCTACGACGCGCGCCACAAGCTCGGCCGGCCGGTCCGCCAGGTGAAGGCGGACAAGATCGACCTCGAGCTGGCGAAGCTGGCCAAGCACCTGCCGAAGGGCGGGCCGAAGGCGGGCGACGTCTACGAGGCGATCGTCACCGGCGTGTTCGACGCCGACAACGAGCTCGAGGTCGACCTCGGCAACCACAAGGCGGCGATCGTGCTCGGCGGCGCCGACGACGAGCGGTGGAACCCGCCGGTCGACGGCCGCAGGAAGAAGCCGAGCGAGCGGTTCGCGCGCGGCGACGTCGTCAAGGTCGCGGCGGCGCCGGCGCCCGCCGACGGCGACAAGCCGGTCGCGGCCAGGCACGGCAAGGAGCGCGTCGTGCTCGCGCCGGGGCCCGAGGGCGCGCTGGTCGTCCTCGATCCGCACACGCGCGACGTGTGGGCGATGGTCGGCGGCTTCGCGGCGAGGGCGGCCGGCTTCGATCGGGCGACGATGGCGCACCGCCAGCCGGGGTCCGGCTTCAAGCCGATCGTCTACGCGGCGGCGCTCGGCACCGGCCGCTTCACGCCGGCGACGATCGTCAACGACTCGCCCGAGGTCTACGACCTGTGGAAGCCGCACAACTACGAGAGCGGCACGTTCTCCGGCCCGGTGCGGCTCCGCTTCGCGCTGGCGAAGTCGATCAACACGGTGGCGATCAAGGTGCTGCACGACATCGGACCCGACGCGGCGGCCGACCTGGCGAAGCAGCTCGGCATCGCCGAGGAGCTGCCGCGCACGCTGTCGCTCGCGCTCGGCTCCGGCGAGGTGACGCCGCTCGAGCTGACCAACGCGTTCGCGTCGTTCGCCGACGGCGGCGTCTACGCGGCGCCGCGCTTCGTGGCGTCGGTCGACGGCAAGCCGGCGCCGCCGGTGCAGGGCACGCAGGTGGTGACGCCCGAGGTCGCGTACGTCATCACCGACATGATGCGGTCGGTCGTCGAGCAGGGGACCGCGGCGAAGGCCAGGAGCCTCGGCATCACGATCGCCGGCAAGACCGGCACCTCGAACGACGTGCGCGACTGCTGGTTCGTCGGCATGACGCCCGACGTCGTCATCGGCGTGTGGGTCGGCAACGACGACAGCACGCCGCTCGGCAGCGGCGAGGTCGGCGGCGTGACCGCGCTGCCGGCGTTCATCGAGGTCGCGAAGTCGCTCGGCCTCAAGGACAAGCCGTTCCCGCGGCCGCCGAACGTCGACGTGGCGACGATCGACCTGGCGACCGGCCTCCTGGCGGCGCCCGGCTCGCCGCCGAACACGGTGGCGAGCGAGGTCTTCGTCAAGGGCACCGCGCCGACCGAGGTCGCGGCGAAGCCGGGTGAGATCGACGCGCGCACCTTCGTCACCGACGAGTACGGCGACGAGGCGGAGTCCGCGCCCGCGCCTGCGGGCGCGTCCCCGTGAGGCCGAGGGCCGCGGCGTGGCTGGCCGCCTGTGCGGGCGGCCTGGTGGCTGCGCTCGCGGCGGCGGCGGGGCCGCGGGCGGCCGCCTCCGAGGGTGACGAGGGTGGCGGCGCGGGT
>DASZXE010000565.1:0-5021 GCA_035546475.1 Kofleriaceae bacterium | reverse complement strand
GAGCAGCTCGCCGAAGCGGACCTGCCAGGTGTGCTCGCGCAGCGCCCGCGCGCGGGCCCGCGCCGCGGCCGCGCGACGGCCGGCCGGATCGGCGAGCGCCGCGCGCACCCGCTCGACGAGCTCGGCGGCGTCGCGGTAGCTCGGCACCTCGTCCTCGGCGAAGTAGCCGCGCAGATCGGGCGACGCCTGCGCGAGCTGGAACGCGCCCAGCATCGCGGTGTCGAGCAGGCGGTGCTTGACCATCGGCACCTCGTGGTCGGCCCAGTCGCCGGTCGTCAGCACGACCGCGGCCCGCGCGTACAGCGCCTCCATCGCCGCGCGCGAGACGAAGCCATCCGGCCAGCCGGGCCCGCGCGTCGTCACCGCGATGCCGGCGGCGCGCAGGGCGTCGACGAGGCGGGCCCGTCGCTCGTAGGCGCTGCCGACGAGGACGACGTCGAGCACGGGCGCGCCGGCCGGCGGAGGCGGCAGCGCGGCGAGCGGGCGCGTCGCCCAGCGCACCTCGCGCGTGGTCACGTACCGATCGTAGATCGTGCGCAGGCGCGCCCAGGTCGCCTCGCGGTAGGCGCCGGCGAAGATCTCGTCGTCGAACGCGTAGCCGACGATCGCGGTGCCGGCCGCGCGCACGCGCGCCGCGGTCGCCTCGTCGAGGTAGTCGTACGGCGGGTGGGTGACCAGCAGGTCGGGGCGCTCGCGGGCGCAGGTCTCGGCGACCAGCTCCTGGTAGCCGGCGATGCCGAGGACGAGCACCGCCTCCTGCGTCGGCAGCGGCTCGATCGACCAGCCCGGCGGCGGATCGACCCAGTCGTCCATCGCGCCCTCGGGATCGATCGTCATCGAGAAGAGCGCGCGGCGCGTCACCGGCCGGCCGCCCGCTCGCGCGCGGCGAGGTCGAGGTCGTGATCGACCATGCGGCGGACCAGCGCGGCGAAGTCGACCTGCGGCGCCCAGCCGATCGCCGCCGCCGCGCGGGCCGGATCGGCGCGCAGGTCGGGCGGCTCGCCGGGCCGGTGGTAGCGGGGGTCGGGCCGCACGTGCTCGCGGTGGTCGAGGCCGGCGTGGGCGAACGCGAGCTCGGCCAGCTCGCGGACGGTGTGCGAGACGCCGGTGCCGACGACGAGATCGACCGGCGTGTCGAGCTGCACCATGCGCCACATCGCCTCGACGTACTCGGGCGCGTGGCCCCAGTCGCGCCGCGCGTCGAGGTTGCCGAGGAAGAGCTCGCGCGCGAGGCCGTGGGCGATGCGGCCGACCGCGCGGGTGATCTTGCGGGTGACGAACGTCTCGCCGCGCCGCTCGCTCTCGTGGTTGAAGAGGATGCCGACGGTGACGTGGAGGCCGTACGCCTCGCGGTACATGCGGCCGAGCTGGCAGACGAGCGCCTTGGCCGCCGCGTACGGCGACAGCGGCGCGAACGGCGTCTCCTCGCGCTGCGGCGCCGGCGCGGCGCCGAAGACCTCGCTCGAGCCGGCCAGGTAGATGCGGGCGGCGGGCGCGGCGCGGCGCGCGGCCTCGAGCAGGCGGAGGGTGCCGAGGCCGTTGACGTCGGCGGTGTACTCGGGCAGCTCGAACGAGACGCGCACGTGGCTCTGGCCGGCGAGGTGGTAGATCTCGTCGGGGCGCGCGGCGGTGACGGCGGCGGCGAGCGACGACGCGTCGGCCAGCTCGCCGTGGTGGAGGAAGAGGCGCGCGTCGGGCTGGTGCGGGTCCTGGTAGAGGTGATCGATGCGCTGGGTCGAGAAGGTCGAGCCGCGGCGCATGACGCCGTGGACCTCGTAGCCCTTCGCGAGCAGCAGCTCGGCCAGGTACGAGCCGTCCTGACCGGTGATGCCGGTGACGAGCGCGCGCTTCACGCGACCGCCGGGCGGCCGGCGGCACGGGCGCGGGCGCGCTCGCGGTGGTCGCGGAGGGTGGCGGCGAGGCCGTCGGCGAACGACGTCGTCGCGTAGTCGCCGAGCGCGGCGCGGGCGCGGCTGGAGTCGAGGCAGCGGCGCGGCTGGCCGGCCGGACGTGTGGGATCCCATGCGATCGTGCCGGTGAAGCCGGCGGCGGCGGCGATCCGGGCCGCCAGCTCGCGGATCGACAGCTCGACGCCGCTGCCGAGGTTGAGCGGCAGCGGATCGTGGTAGCGCTCGGCGGCGAGGACGAGCGCGCGCGCGCAGTCGGCGACGTAGAGGAGCTCGCGGGTCGCGCTGCCGTCGCCCCAGCAGGTGACCGACGGGAGGCCGCGGTCGCGCGCGTCGCACAGCCGCTCGACCAGCGCCGGGACGACGTGGCTGTCCTCGGGGTGATAGTGATCGCCGGGGCCGTACAGGTTGGCGGGCAGGAGCGTGATCGAGCGGAGGCCGTGCTCGGCGCGGTAGGCGTCGGCGAGGGTGAGGAGCGCGCGCTTGGCGATGCCGTACGGCGCGTTGGTCGGCTCGGGGTAGCCGGCCCAGAGCTCGGTCTCGCGCAGCGGCACCGGCGCGTCGCGCGGGTACGCGCAGGTGGTGCCGACCAGCACCGTCTCGCCGACGCCGGCGGCGCGCGCGGCGGCGAGCACCGACAGGCCCATCGCCATGTTGTCGTGGAAGAAGGTGGCGGGGCGCGCGCGGTTGGCACCGATGCCGCCGACCCGCGCGGCCAGGTGGAACAACCGGTCGGGCCGCGCGGCGGCGAAGAAGGCGGCGGTGGCGGCGGCGTCCCGGAGGTCGAGCTCCTGCGAGGTCGGCGCGAGGATCTCGGCCGCGCCGCGCGCGCGCAGCGCCGCGAGCAGGTGGCGGCCGAGGAAGCCATGGCCGCCGGTGACCAGCACCCGCAGCTCGCTCCACGGCGGCGACGGAGGTGCGGGCGCCATGGCCGCGGATTCTAGTACGGCTCGCGGGCGCCGGGCGCGCGACGGTCCCGCCAGCCCGACACGACGCCGACATGACGTCCGCCGGCGGCGCGCGGCGATCGGTCGACCTTCCGCGCGGTTGCGGGCGGCGCGCGAAGGAACGGCCGTTGCAATACCGGCGGCTCCATCAGCAACGGAGCGCGACCGATGAGGCAGTGCCTGACGTGGATCCGGGTGACCGCGGTGCTCGCGGTGATGTCGTTCTCGCAGCCGTGGTCGAGCCACGCCGCCGAGGCCGGGCCGGCGACCCATGCGGCCGGCGCCGCGACGGCGACGGCCGACGCGGCCTGCAACGCCGCGCTGCGCGGCCAGCTCGCGCGCGCGAAGGCGCAGCTCGAGCGGCTGAAGGACGAGAACCGCCGGCTCCAGCGCGACCTGACCGCCGCGCGCGACGCCGAGCGGGTCCGCGCGCGGAAGCTGAGCGAGCAGCTCGGCGCGCCGATGATCGAGGTCCTGCAGTAGGCGGCGCGCCAGCGAGCCGGCGCTCTGGCACAATCGCGCGCGAGGGAACCCAGGAGGCATCCGTGCGCCCGTCGACCGGCCTGTTCGCCACCGTGCTCGCGTTCACCACCGCCGCGCTCGCCGTCCCCGGACCTGCCCGCGCCGACGACTCGGTCGGCATCCTGGTCCTGAAGGAGCACCAGACCGGCACCGCGGCCCAGCACCAGCCGTACGTCGACAAGGAGCTGGTGGTGCTGGCCAGGCTGATGGGCTGGGCGTCGGCGAAGGGCTCGTACCAGACGACCCGCAGCGGCGCCGACACGTACGTCAAGGCGTCGAAGCCGCGCTACGGCATCTACACGCTCGCCGCCTTCCTCGCGCAGCGCGACAAGTACAACCTCGTGGTCGTCGGCCAGGAGCTGGCGTCGGTCGCCGACGGCCAGCAGTACTTCCTCGTCAGCAAGACGGCGACCGACGCCGCCGGCTGCAAGGGCAAGAAGCTCGCGACCGACCTCGGCGACGACACCCGGTTCGTCGACAAGGTCGTGTTCGACGGCAAGCTGTCGCTGTCGCAGTTCACGCTGGTGACGACGGCGCGGCCCGCGCAGGCGGGCAAGCAGGTGATGGCCGGCACCGCGGCGTGCGCGCTCGTCGACGACGCCGAGCTCGCCGACCTGAAGCAGGTGTCGGGCGGCGCCGCGGTCAAGACGCTGTGGACCAGCGCGAAGCTGCCGCCGGTGGTGGTCGCCGCGTTCGCCAGCGCGCCGGCCGCCGACCGGTCGGCGCTGTCGGCGACGCTGCCGAAGCTCTGCCAGGGCGACGGCAAGCAGGTGTGCGTGGAGATGGGGATCACCGGCTACAAGGCGGCCGGCGCGGCGGACTACGCGGCCGTGATGACGGCCTACAACCGCTGAGATGCGCTTCCCCGAGTACGATGACCACGACGCGACCGGCCTGGCGGCGCTGGTGCGCGGCGGCGAGGTGTCGGCGGCGGAGCTGGTCGAGGCCGCGATCGAGCGGATCGAGGCGCGCAACCCGCGGCTCAACGCGGTCGTCCACACGAGCTACGACCGCGCGCGCCGCGAGGCGAAGGCGCCGCGCACGGGGCCGTTCGCCCCGTTCGCCGGGGTGCCGTTCCTGCTGAAGGACCTGATGGCCGAGGACGCCGGCGAGCCGAGCACGTCGAGCTGCCGGCTCGGCAGCGGGTGGCGCGCGACCGAGGACAGCGAGCTGGTCGCCCGCTACAAGCGAGCCGGCCTGATCGTCGTCGGCCGCACCAACACGCCGGAGCTGGGCATCATGGGGACGACCGAGCCGGCGATGCGCGGGCCGGCGCGGAATCCATGGGATCCCACGCGATCGACCGGCGGCTCCAGCGGCGGCTCGGCGGCGGCGGTGGCGGCCCGCCTGGTGCCGGCGGCCCACGGCGGCGACGGCGGCGGCTCGATCCGCATCCCGGCGGCCCACTGTGGGCTGGTCGGCCTGAAGCCGACCCGCGGGCGCAACCCGACCGGCCCGATCGCCGGCGAGCACTGGGCCGGGCTCGTCGAGGAGCACGTGGTGACCCGCAGCGTGCGCGACGCCGCCGCGCTGCTCGACGCGACCAGCGGCCCCGACGTCGGCGCGCCGTACCAGGTCCGCGACCCGGCGCGGCCGTTCGCCGACGAGGTCGGCCAGCCGCCCGGCGCGCTGAAGATCGCCTTCA
>DASZXE010000564.1:0-2682 GCA_035546475.1 Kofleriaceae bacterium | reverse complement strand
TCCAGGCGGTGGGGCTCGTGTGGGACCTGCACGGTGTGCCCGAGCACGTCCGCGCCGGCACGCGCAAGGCCCCCGCGCGTCCGGCCATGGCCCCGGTCGCGCCGGTCGCCGATGGCGTGGCCGCGCCCGACCCGGCGATCTAGCCGCTCGTGATAGGCTGGCGCGGCCGCGTCGCGCGGGCGCCGCGGCGGCGATGACCCAGCGGCACGACGACGAGCCGGCGCGGCCTGCGACCCCTGCGGTCGCCGAGGTCGAGGCGGTCCGTGGCGACCCGCGCGATGCGGCGAGGTTCGCGGCGCTGCGCCGGGGGCTGCGCGGCGAGGCGGCCCGCTCGCAGCTCGCCGAGGTCTGCGAGCTGCGCGCGCCGTTCGAGACCGATCCGGTCGCGGCGGCGGCGGTGTGGGCCGAGGCCGGCGGCCTGCGCGACGAGCTGGGCCAGCACGCCCTCGCCGAGCGCGACCTGAAGGCGGCGTGCGCGCTCGATCCGACCAACGAGGCGGCGGCGGCGCGGCTCGTCGACCTGTTGCTCGGCGCGGGCAAGCACGCGGAGGCGGCGGCGATCCTCGAGGCGGAGCTGGCGGAGCTCGACCGGCGCGCGGCGGCCGCCGGCGAGCGCCCGGAGCGCGCGTCGATCGCGCGGCGCGCCCAGCGGCATCGCGCCGCGGCGGAGGTGTGGGACCGCCACCTCGGGCGCGTCGATCGCGCGCTGCACCACTGGCAGCAGGCGTGGCGGCTCGAACCGGAGCGGACCGACGCGCTGGCGGCGGCGCGCGCGCTGTACGCGTCGCTCGGCGACGACATGATGGTCGCGCGGCTCTATCGATCGGAGCTGGAGGTGCTGGGCGACCGCGCGCCGGCGGCGACCCGCGCGCCGCTCCACTACGCGCTCGGGCGGCTGCTCCTCCGCCAGGACGACGGCCAGGCGGCGGCGGCGGCGCTCGAGCAGGCGGTCAAGCTGATGCCCGACGACCGCGGCGCGCGCGAGGCGCTGGCCGAGGTCTACCTGTCGGAGGCGTGGGCGTCGTCGACGGAAGATCCGGCGGCGGGCGCGCGGCGCGCGAGCGTCCTCTACCTCGACCTCGCGAAGCGCGCGCTGGCGGCCGGCGACGGCGAGCCGGCGCTGTCGTTCCTGCGGCGCGCGGTCGGCGTCGATCCGGGCCACGCGGCGGCGGCGGGCGCGCTCGAGCAGGCGCTGCAGGCGGCCGAGCGGTGGGAGGAGCTGGAGCGGCTGCTCGCGGCGCGCGCGGCGATGGCGGACGATCCGCGCGAGCGGCGGCTCGTGCTCGAGCGGCAGATCGCGCTGCACGGCGGCGATCGC
The DNA here is from genome assembly GCA_035546475.1 of Kofleriaceae bacterium. Lineage (GTDB taxonomy): Bacteria > Myxococcota_A > Polyangia > Haliangiales > Haliangiaceae > UBA2376. The sequence continues at coordinate 1,364 of DASZXE010000564.1, read as the reverse complement.
CCGGATCGGCCCGCGCTGATCGCGGCGCTCGGCGAGCTGGCGGCGATGGAGTCGCCGCGCGGCCCGGCGTCGCTGCGCCTGCGCCAGCTCCTGCGCGAGGAGCAGCGGTGGGCTGAGCTGGCGTCGGCGATCGAGCGCGACCGCGCCGGCCTCGACGACACCGCCGCGCAGGTCACCGAGCTGCTCGAGCTGGCGGCGGTGCACCGCGAGCACCTCGGCGACAAGGACCGCGCGGCCGAGCTGCTCCACCAGGCGCTCACGCTCGATCCGCTGCACGAGGAGGCGCTCGCCCGCTACATCGATCACTTCCGCGAGCGGCGCGACTTCCGCGGGCTCGTCGAGCTGTACGAGTTCTCGCTCGACAACGCGCGCGCCGCCGGCGCGCCGGCGGCGGAGCAGGTGCGGCGGCTCGAGGAGATCGCGCAGGTGTGCGAGCTGCGGCTCGGCGACGTGCCGCGCGCGCTCGACGCGTGGCAGCGGATCGAGGCGCTGGAGCCGGGCAACCCGCGGGCGCGCGAGGCGCTGCGGCGGCTGTCGGCGCGGGCGCGCACGTGGGACCAGCTCGTCCACTCGCTCGAGGCGGAGGCGGCCGCCGCCGGCGCCGGCGACGTGCGGCCGGGCGACCGCGCCGACACGCTGCGGCGGATCGCGCAGACCTACCGCGAGCGCCAGGTCGAGCCGCGCCGCGCGATCGAGCTGTTCGAGGAGGTCGTCGACATCAAGCCGGACGACGACGCGTCGCTCAAGGCGCTGCTCGAGATGTACGAGCGCGAGGGCGACGACCCGGGCGTCGCGCGCACGCTGCGGCGGCAGCTCGAGCTCGACAGCCGGCGGCTGGCGGCGGATCCGTCGGCGCAGCCGCGTCCGGGCGGCGGACGAGACTGGCCGATCGCGCGCCGGGTCGAGCGGCTGGCGGCGCTGCGGCGGCTGGCGGCGATGGCGGAGACCCGGCTCGCCGACGTCGACGCGGTCGTCTTCGCGTGCGGCGGGTTGCTCGAGATCCTGCCCGGCGACCGCGACGCGCTCGATCGCCTCGAGCGCGTGCTCGAGCAGGCCGGCGACCGCGCGCGGCTGGCGCAGACCCTCGAGTACCACGCGTCGGCGGCGGCCGGTCCCGCCGAGCGCGCGCGCGTGCTGCGCCGGCTGAGCGTGCTCGCCGGCGAGGACGGCGACGACCTGCGCGCGCTCGAGCTGCTGGAGCAGGCGCTGCGGGCGGCGCCGACCGACGCCGACCTGCTCGCCGAGCTGGCCGATCGCTACGAGGCCGCCGGGCGGTGGGCGGAGACCGCGGCGGTGCTCGAGCGGCTCGATGCGGTGCGCTACCCGCCGAGCGCGCCACCGCCGGCGCCGGGCGGCGCGGCGGC
>DASZXE010000563.1:0-12598 GCA_035546475.1 Kofleriaceae bacterium | reverse complement strand
CGGCCTTCGCGGGCGCGGGGGCGGGCGCGGGCGCCGGGCCGCCGGCGGCGGGAGGCGGCGGCGGCGCCTGCGCGACGAGCTTCTTCGGCGCCTGCGCGCGGTAGCTCTCGTCGAGCCACGCCTTGAGCATCTCGACGTCGGGCGCGTGCTCGCCGAAGTCGGCGGCGACCCAGCCGCTCTTGCCGAGCCCGTACGCGCCCGGCTTCACGAACGGCAGCATGAGCGCCATCGCCGACGACCGCGGCAGCTTGCAGGAGACGTGCAGCGGCTCGCCCTCGAGGCTGAGGTACGCGAACGTCTTGTCCTTGACGGCGAGGTCGAGGTGCCCCGGCCACGGGCTCTTCGTGTGCGCGCCCGGGTAGGCGAGGCCGAACGCGCGCAGCTCGCGCAGGACGTCGTCGGTGGACGCGGTCTTCTTGCGGGTCGCCATCGCCCCGAGTGTACAGCGCCCGAAAGCAGCGAGGCCCCACCGCGCGAGCGATGAGGCCTCGGGAGACCGGGGACGAGCGGCGCCGACTAGCGGCGGTTCATCTCCATCAGGAACTGCAGCACGTACCAGAACATCGTCGCGATCGTCGAGAACAGCATCAGCGCCGCGGCGACGTGCTGGGTGGGCGGGAAGATCTTGGCGATCATCGAGGTCTGGTAGAGGACGTAGCCGGCCATCACCAGGATCATCACGCCGCAGAACAGCGCGCCGAGCTGGAAGCCGAAGATCATCGACGCGATGATCACGCCCAGCGCCGCGAAGGTGCTGACCGCGAGGATGCCGCGGAGGAAGGAGAAGTCCTTCTTCGTCACGAAGACGGTCGCGGTCAGGCCGACGAAGATCGCGATCGTGATGAGCGCGGCGCTGCCGACGAGCTTGTTGAAGTCGGCGTGGCTGTGGCTGGTGATGAGGGCGACCCAGAGCAGCGGCTGGAGGATGAACGCCTCGGCGACCACCGCCAGCCCGAGGCCCGCGTACTGGAGCCCGCGCGAGGTGTCCGACAGCGCCATGCGGCGGGCGCCGGAGCCCACCAGCATGAACGCGACGAGCAGCAGCATCCAGTTCAGGTTCGAGCGGAGCGCCCACTCGGAGAAGCTGTACGAGAACTGCGGCGTGAACCGCATCATGCCGCCGGTGATCGCGGCGAACGCGATGAGCGCCACGCCGAGGTGGGCGTAGGTGCGGCGCAGGAAGGAGACGCGCTCGCTGACGCCGAGCGTCGCGACGGCGCCGGGGATGGGACGGGTCCGGGTCTGGGCTGCTGCAAAGGCCATGGGCTTCTCCGTGACGTGTGCGGGCACGGGGAGACCGCGCCTCGCAGGGAATCTAGCACGGCGGCGCCGGCCGCAAGCCTGCGACCGGCGGGCGCACGTGGCCGAAGATATTCCCGCGAACCGGCCTCGGTGCCGGCGGCCGGGCGGCCGCGCGGCCGGGCTCACCAGGACAGGTGCATGTCCTCGGCGAAGCCGGGCAGGTCGGTGACGTTGAGGAGCTGGCCGCCGGCGAGGGTGATCGTCCCCGTGTAGCGGCCGTACGCCTTGCGCAGGTGCGAGAACCGCTCGCCGAGGTCGAGGTCGTTGCGCTCGGGCGTGTCGGCGTGGAGGACGAGCGACACCCGGGCGGCGCCGTCCCCGTCGCGGCCGTCGCCGCTGTCGCCTGGGTCGATCGACTCGAAGCGCCAGTCGGCGAGCGGATCGTCCGGATCGTACGACCAGCCGACGCGGCCGAGCTTGATCGCGACGTCGTCGAGGACGAGCAGGTTCTCGGTGCCGGCGCGGTCGTCGCCGAAGCCGGCGCCGAGGTTGAGCGCGATCGGCCGGCCGTCGTCGGCGGTGCCGGCCGCGCCCGCCCACTGCCACGTCACCTGCGCCGGCCACTGCCCGCGCCCCCAGTCGGCGGTGGCGATCGTGTCGGCCGCGTCGAACGTCCAGGTGTCGTCGCCGATCGTCACGGTGCCCTCGGCGGTCATGCCGTGCACCTTCTGCTCGAAGAAGAAGTCGTGCGGGTCGCCGGCGAACGGCGTCGCCAGCGACAGGTACGGCAAGGTCGGCCGCCGGTGGAGCGTGAGCTGCCCGTGGGTGGCCGCGCCGAGGATCGAGCCGGGCAGGTCGAAGACGATCGCCGTGCCGTCGTCGGTCGTCGACATCGTCAGGCCGGGCGCCGCCGCGTTCGCCGGCGTGAAGGTCGCGTCGCCGACGAAGGCCGGCGACAGCGCGAGCTGGCCGGTGTTCATCTCCAGCGTGCCGCCGGTGTGGGCGACGCCGGTCGCGCGATCGACGACGCCGACGGTCGCGAACTGGAGGAAGCCGAGGTCCGACAAGGTCACGTTGACGGCCGCCGCCGGCGACAGCGCGGAGAAGAAGTCCCAGCGGCGCAGGCGCGACGGATCGGCGACCGCCTCGGGGTTCCAGCGCTGGAGCTGGCGCGACGACCAGCCGGGCTCGCGCAGGCGGCCGTCGGCGGTGAGCAGGTCGCCGGCGACGGTCACCTCGTGCTGCGCGAGGCCGCCGCCGGCGCCGGCGTCGCCGCACGCCGGCACCGAGGCCAGCACGACCGCGGGGAGCCACACCCGACCCATGCGCGCGGCGTATCACGGCCGCACCGCGTGGTCACGCGCGGCGATCGCCCACGGGTCAGCCGTAGCGGACCTGGAGGTTCTCGACGAGGGCGAGCAGCGCGCGCTTCGCCCCCTCGGTCGTCGGGTGCTTGACGATCGCCCAGCCCTCGCCCTCGTAGCCTTCCGCGCGCGGCATGCCGACCCGCGGGGCGCGCAGCTCGACCAGCGCGTCGCCGCACGCGGCCACCGCGGCCTCGACGCCGGTCACCGACACGACGCGCGCACCGCCGCCCTGGCCGCGGAAGAAGGCGGCGCCGCCGGCCCAGCGGCGCGGCCTCGGCGTGAACTCGTCCTTCGCCATCAGCCGCGCCCAGTCGGCGAACAGGTCGGTCTCGTGGCACAGGCTCATGAGCGGCATGATGTGGACGCCGGGCGGGCGCGCGCCGACCTCGTTGACCAGCGCGCGGCCGTCCTCGCGCAGGAACCACTCCATGTGGGTGAGCGCGGTGCCGGCGGCGGTGCCGGCCGCGTCGCCGAACAGCGCCGCGAGCGCCGCGCCGTTGATCGGATCGAACGCGCGCCAGGTCGGGTCGTCCTCCTCGCGCGGCAGGAGCACGCAGTACTGCACCCACGGCGTCTCGAGGACCTCGAGCGGCGACGGGAAGTAGCGCGTGCCCGACCGCCACACGACCTGGCCGCGGATCGTGACCGTCTCGCAGGTGTGCTCGCGCGCGCGCACGAACTCCTCGACCTGCAGCGGGTGGCCGGCGGTCGGCGCGGCGAGGGCGCGCAGGTCGTCGTCGTGCTCGAGCCGGTGGGTCGCGCGGGTGCCGAGGCCGGCCTGCGGCTTGACGATCACCGGGAAGCCGACCTCGGCCACGAACGCGCGGACGTCGGCGAGCGAGCGGGCGAGCGTGCTGCGGGCGACCGGGACGCCGGCGGCGCGCAGCACCTCCTTCATCCGGTCCTTGTCGCGGAAGTTGCGGGCGGTCGCGCTGCGCAGCCCGTCGAGGTCGAGGGCGTCGCGCACCTCGGCCATCGGCGTCTGCAACTGCTCGAGGACGCCGGCCAGCCGGTCGACCCTGCCCACGCCCTTCACGATCGCGCGGACCGCGGTCGTGAGCTGGGCGGCGTCCATGGTGTCGGCGACGCGGTAGTGGCCGGCGATGCGCGCCTTGACGTCGGCGGGGATCTTCTCCGCCGGGTCGGCGCTGATCAGGCTGAGCTGGACGTCGCCCAGTTGCGCGAACGCGCGGACGTAGCGGTTGGTGTTCTCGAGGAAGAGCGGGGCGACGAAGGCGACGTGGACCACGCCCCGACGATACCCCCACGAGGCGCACAGGTGGCTGTCGCCCCGGCCGGCGTCGGCCCGCGTCGGCCAGCGATCCACCGCGACGCCGGGGCGCCCGCGGCCACGGCGGTCGCGCGGGGCCTGCCCTGGTCGCCGCGCTCAGCTCGCGTACAGGTGGATATCGGTCGCCGCTTCCATCGTGAGCGCCATCGCCGTGTCCCAGTCCGGGTGGCGGACGACCACGTAGCCGTCCGACAGGAGCGTCGCCTTCCAGTCGCGGCGCGGCGTGCCCGGGCGGAGCAGCGTCTCCTCGACGACGTGCTCGCCGTGGCGCGCCAGGTACTCGCGCAGGCCGTCGATGCGGGTGATGCGGCCCTGGCCCTGCGCCCGCTTGAAGACGATGCCGACGTTGTACTTCCGCTCGGTCGGCGCCTCGAACCGCCTCTGCGTCGCCACCCGCGCCCACTCGCGGAACAGATCGATGTCGCTCGTGTAGTTCATCTGGTCGACGACGCACGCGCCGCCGGGGCGGCAGGCGATCTCGCCGAACACCGCCTCGCCGGTGCGGGTGCGGAACCACTCCATGTGCGTCATGCCGTCGCCCATGCCGAGCGCGCGCAGGACGCCGCGGCCGAGCTCGAGCCCGCCGGCGACGTCGGGCCGCGCCAGGTCGCGCACCGACAGCATCATCGGCGAGATCCACTCGATCGACCGCATCTCGAGCGCGTTCGGCAGGTAGCGGGTGATGCTCTCGTAGACCGGCGCGCCGTCGATGCAGACGGTGTCGTAGGTGTGCTCGTCGCCGTCGATGAACTCCTCGACGATCGCCTCCTCGACGTGGCGCATCGCCGGCAGCACCCGCTCGAGGTCGATCGGCGACTCGGCCTTGTAGGTGTCGGCGCTGCCGGCCCCGCTGATCGGCTTGATGATCGCGGGGAAGCCGATGTCCTCGATGGCGGCCCACACCTCCTTGATCGAGCGGGCGCGCGTCGCCTTCGGCACCCGCAGGCCGGCGGCGGCGACCCGCTCCTTCATGAGCTGCTTGTCGCGGAAGCCGCGCACCGCGTCGACCGACATGCCCGGCAGGCCGAACCGCTCGCGCAGCTTCGCGGCGGTGAGCACGAGCGGCTCCCAGTTGGCGAGCACGGTGTCGACGTCGCGGCCGCGCAGCCAGGCGTGGACGCGCTCCATGACGTCGCGCTCGTCCATGATCGATGGGACCTGCAAGTAATCGGCGAGGTGGCGGCGCAGCTCGCCGTCGGGCGCGCCGTCGCCGACGCCCAGCACCTCGGCGCCGACCTCGGCCAGGCCGCGGGTGAACTGCCGCATCTCGGGCGGGTAGGTCGGCGACAGGAAGACGACGCGCATGGATCGATCTAACCCGATCGCCCGTCGGCGCGGGCGCCGACGTAGACGATGTGGCTGCGTCCGCCCTTGCCGGCGCGGTGGGTGACGACGTCGAAGCCGGCGGCGGCGAAGCGGCGCGGGAAGCCGGCGTCGGGGTCCTCGGCCCAGATGGCGAGCACGCCGCCGGGGCGGAGCGCGGCGCGGCTGCGGGCGAGCGCGGCGGCGCCGTAGAACGGGTCGTCCTTGCCCTGGGTCGCCGGGTTGGGGCCCTCGTACAGATCGAGGAGGATCGCGTCGTAGGCGGCGCGGGCGCGGCCGATCACGCGGGCGACGTCGTCGACGATCAGGGCGACCCGCGGGTCGGTGGCGGCGCCGGCGGTGAGGCCGGCGAGCGGCCCGCGGCACCAGTCGACCACCGCCTGCGTCAGCTCGGCGACGTCGAGGCGCGCGGCGGGGAAGGCGTCGAGCGCGGCGCGCAGCGTGTAGGCCATGCCGAGCCCGCCGACGAGGACGCGCGCGGCGGGCTTGCCGAGGCGCGCGGCGGCCAGCGTCGCGAGCGCCTCCTCCGAGCGGCGCGCGGCGCTCGTCATCAGCACGCGGCCGCCGATGACGATGAGGAAGTCGCCGTCGCCGCGGCGGCGCAGCTCGAGCGGGCCCTCGGCGGTCGTGACCTTCTCGATCGTCTGCCAGGCCTGCGCCATCGGCGGACGATACCGCCTCCGTCGCCGGACGGGCCGGCGCGGGCGGCGCGCGTCGCGCGCGGCGAGCCGACGCGCCTCCCGCGGTGGCCCCGCGGTAGACTGCGCCGATGTTCGTGTATCCGGACGACTACGACGTCGTCGTGGTCGGCGCCGGCCACGCCGGCTGCGAGGCCGCGCTGGCGGCGGCGCGGCTGGGCGCGCGCGTGCTCGTCCTCACCGGCTCGCTGGAGTCGGTCGCGCAGATGTCGTGCAACCCGGCCATCGGCGGCGTCGCCAAGGGCCACCTGGTCAAGGAGATCGACGCGCTCGGCGGCGCGATGGCGCGTGTCGCCGACGCCACCGGCATCCAGTTCCGCCGGCTGAACGCGTCGAAGGGCCCCGCCGTCCGCTCGACGCGCGCGCAGGCCGACAAGCGCCGCTACCGCGACGCGATGCGCGCCGAGCTCGAGCGCGCCGATTGGGTCGCGCTCCGCCAGGCCGAGGTCGCGGCGCTCTGCGTCGACGACGGCGGCGCCCGCCCGCGCATCACCGGCGTCGAGACGACGATCGGCGTCGCCTACCGCGCGCGCGCCGTGGTGATCACGACCGGCACCTTCCTGCGCGGCGCGATCTTCGTCGGCCAGGCCCGCTCCGCCGGCGGCCGCGCCGGCGAGGCGCCCGCGCTGGGGCTGTCGGCGTCGCTGGCGCGCCTCGGCCTCACGCTCGGCCGCTTCAAGACCGGCACGCCGTGCCGGATCGACGCCCGCACCGTCGACGTCGCGAGCCTCGAGGTCCAGCCCGGCGACGAGCCGGCGCCCCGCTTCGGCCTCGAGCCGGCGGCCGGCGCGCCGCCGCTGCCGCAGCGGTCGTGCTGGATCACCTACACCAACGCCGCCACCCACGAGCTCATCCGCGCCAACCTCGACCGGTCGCCGCTCTACCAGGGGGCGATCGAGGGCGTCGGCCCGCGCTACTGCCCGAGCATCGAGGACAAGGTCGTCCGGTTCGCGGACAAGGCCCGCCACCAGATCTTCCTCGAGCCGGAGGGGATCGACTCCGCCGAGCTCTACCCGAACGGCATCTCGACGTCGCTGCCGTACGACGTCCAGCTCGCGATGGTGCGCACCATCCCCGGCCTCGAGCGGGCCGAGCTGACCCGGCCCGGCTACGCGGTCGAGTACGACCACGTCGATCCGCGCGAGCTCTTGCCGACGCTCGAGACCCGCAAGGTCGCCGGCCTCTACCTCGGCGGCCAGATCAACGGCACGTCCGGCTACGAGGAGGCCGGCATCCAGGGGCTGCTCGCCGGGGTCAACGCCGCGCTCGGCCTCGGCCTCGGGCCCGACGGCCCGCGCGCCGAGCCGCTGGTGCTCCGCCGCGACGAGGCGTACGCCGGCGTGCTCGTCGACGACCTGGTCACCCAGGGCACCCGCGAGCCGTACCGGATGATGACGTCGCGCGCCGAGTTCCGGCTGCTGCTCCGCGAGGACAACACCGCCGAGCGGCTGCTCGCGCGCGCCCGCCGGCTCGGGCTCTGCGACGACGATCGCTGGCGCTGGTTCGAGGCGCGCCAGGCGGCGGTCACCGCCGGCCTCGCCCGCGCGCGGACGGCCTCGGTCGTCGACAGCCCGGCGGTCGCCGACGCGCTCGCCCGCCACCGCTCGGCGCCGATCACCGGCCGCCGCGTCACGCTGGCCGAGCTGCTCCGCCGGCCCGAGCTCGACTGGCGCGCCGTCGAGGAGATCGCGGCCGCCGGCGGCCTCGCGCCCGGACCGGCCGCCGGCGCGCCCGACGTCGGCGAGCGGATCGAGACCGAGCTCAAGTACGCCGGCTACCTCGATCGCCAGGCCGCCGACGCCGCGCGGCTGGCCGACGCCGAGAGTGTCCGGCTTCCGGACGACCTCGACTTCGCCGCCATCCCCGGCCTGTCGCGCGAGGCGGTCGAGAAGCTGTCGGCGATCCGGCCGGCCTCGGTCGGCCAGGCGTCGCGGATCCCGGGGGTCACTCCCGCGGCGGTGTCGATCCTCCTCACGCAGCTCGCCCTCCGCGCCCGCGCGACCGCCGCCCCGCCGGCTTGATCGTTTCCGGGCGCGGGTGTCCGATGCGCGGCGGAGGAGGACCTCGATGAAGAAAGTCGCATACGTCTCGCTCACCACGACCGTCGCCGGCGCCGCGTTCTTCGCCGGCCTGTCGCTGGCGGCGCCGAAGAAGGCGCCCACGTTCACCGCCTTCAGCGAGCTGCAGTGGAAGGACGTCGGCGGCCTGCAGATGGCCGATCTGTGGGGCAGCCACGAGAAGGGCCCGTACGGCGCCCTGCTCAAGCTGCCGGCCGGCTTCACCTCGCCGATGCACACGCACCCGGACGACTACCAGGCCGTCATGATCCAGGGCACCAGCTCGCACTGGCTCGTCGGCGAGGACGGCAGCCAGGCCAAGAAGCTGACGCCCGGCTCCTACTGGATGATGCCCGGCAAGCTGCCGCACGTGTCGTCGTGCGCGGCCGGCCAGGACTGCATCATGCTCGTCATGCAGAAGTCGAAGTTCGGCTTCACCCAGGTCGGCGACGACGGCAAGGCGCTGCCGAAGTCGCCCGCGCACTGACGCAGATCCGCACCCGCGGAGGCGCGCGGCCGGCGGCGAGCTGAACTATGCTCGTCGCCGCATGACCCACCGCCCGCGCCTCCTGCGTTCCGCGTTCGCGTCCGCCACCCTCGTCGCCGCGCCGCTGGCGGCCCACGCGGGCGGCCTGGTGTTGCCGGGCACCGGCCCGGTGTCGACCGGCCGCGCCGGCGCCGCGGTCGCGTCGGTCGACGATCCGACCGCGATCGCGATCAACCCGGCGGGCCTCGCCGGCATCCACGGCACGGTCATCACGCTCGGCCTCTCGCTGATCGACTACCACCTGACCTTCGACCGGCAGGGCACCTACGACGACGTCCCCGATCGCGACGATCCATGGGAGGGCCAACCGTTCGCGCCGGTCACCGACCAGTCGAAGCCGGCGATCGGCTTCGGCCACGAGCAGCTCGTGCCGGTGCTCGCGATCGCCTCCGACCTGGGCGGCGCGGTCAAGGGCCTGACCGTCGCCGCCGGCGTCTACGCGCCGAACGCCTACCCGACCCGCTCGATGGGCGCCGACTACGTCCTCGAGGATCCCAACACGCCGCCGCCGCCGACCCGCTACGACATCATCGAGCAGAACGCGGCGATCGTGCTGCCGTCGGTGGCCGCCGCCTACCGGATCAACGACAAGCTCGACGCCGGCCTCCGGCTGTCGTGGGGCCTCGCCAACATCGAGGCGACGACGTACGTGTGGGGCCTGCCCAACTTCGAGGAGTGGGCCGGCAAGGACGCGCGCTTCCACGTCAAGACCAAGGACAACTTCGTGCCGACCGGCTCGCTCGGCCTGCGCTTCCGGCCGACCGACTCGATCGAGCTGGGCGCGACCTGGTCGTCGGCGATCAAGGTCGACTCGCACGGCACCGGCGACAACACGCCGGGCAGCGGCAACAAGTTCGGCGACATCCCGATCCAGGTGGTGCCGGTGCCCGACGACATGGCGGCGTGCGCGAAGGGCGGCACCGCCGAGGCGCTGAAGGCGTGCGTCACCTTCCAGTTGCCGATGACGGCCACGCTCGGCGGGCGCTGGGTGAGGCGCGACGGCGCCGGCCATCAGGTCGCCGACCTCGAGCTCGACGTCGACTGGGAGAACTGGAAGGCGGCGTCCGACTACGACATCGTGATCGACGGCGCCGCGTCGGTGGGGCCGCCGCCCAACTCGCCGACGATCGCGATCCAGGAGTCGCTCATCAAGCACAACTTCAAGGACACCTACTCGGCGCGGCTCGGCGGGTCGTGGCAGCGCGCGGTCGGCTCGGGCCGCTTGACCCTGCGCGGCGGCGTCGCCTACGAGACGAAGGCGGCGAACACCAACTGGGAGCGCGCCGACATCGACGGCGCGGCGCGCACGATCGTGACCGCCGGCGCGTCGTACCAGGTGGCGAAGTGGCGCTTCGACGTCGGCGGCGGCGCGGCGATCGAGCCGACCCGCGACCAGGGCACGCTGTGCAACCCGACGTCGGGCACCGACGAGGATCCCAACTGCGCGGGCGGCCCGTCGGTGACCGGGCCCGATCCGGTGCAGCCGACCGTCGACTCGAGCGCGCAGGCGCAGAGCCCGTTCGCGGCCGGCACGTTCCAGTCCGGCTACGCGCTCGTGCTGCTCGGCGCGACGACCTGGTTCTGAGCCGCGCACGCGCGGGCGGCGGTGCAGGTGCACGGCGGCGGCGCGCGGGTCATACTCGGCTCATGAGCAAGGCCCTCGTCAAGCGCAGCAGTGGCGGCGGCAGCGGGATCGTGCCCGCGGTCGGCAGCGCGTTCGTGCCCGGCCTCGGTCAGCTCATCAACGGCGAGAGCGACAAGGCGCTCGGCGTGTTCGCGGTGTGGGGCGTGGCGGGGCTGAGCATCGTCGGCGCGATCCCGATCGTCGGCTGGGCGGCCGGGCTGGTCGGCGGCGCGACGTGGCTCTACGCGGTCGCCGACGGCTACTTCACCGGCAAGAAGAAGCGCTGACCGGCGACAGGTCGTGAAAGGCGGCGGCGCGCGGCGAGGTGCTACGCTGGCGCCGATGGTCTTCTCCACGTCGCACGAGCCCGGCTTCGATCAGTTCTCGGGCACCGCCTCGTACATCGCCTCCGACGACCTCCGCCACGCGGTCAACGTCGCGGTCGCGCTGGCCCGCCCGCTGCTCGTCCGCGGCGAGCCGGGCACCGGCAAGACGGTGCTCGCCGAGAACGTCGCCGCCGCGCTCGACCTGCCGCTCATCCGCTGGCACGTGAAGTCGACGACCAAGGCGAAGGACGGCCTGTACGTCTACGACACCGTCGCCCGCCTGCACGACAGCCGCTTCGGCGACGGCGACGTGAAGGACATCGGCCACTACATCAAGCTCGGCCCGCTCGGCCAGGCGCTGGCGGCGCCGTCGCGGGTCGTGCTGCTCATCGACGAGGTCGACAAGGCCGATCTCGAGTTCCCCAACGACCTGCTGCTCGAGCTCGACGCGATGCGCTTCCGGGTCGACGAGACCGGCCAGGAGATCGTCGCGCGCGAGCGGCCGGTCGTTATCATCACGTCGAACCACGAGAAGGAGCTGCCCGACGCGTTCCTGCGCCGGTGCGTGTTCCACTACATCGAGTTCCCGACCCGCGAGCTGATGGCCCGCATCGTCCGCGTCCACCACCCGGACCTCGAGGACAAGGTGCTCGACCAGGCGCTCGAGGTCTTCTACGGCCTGCGGGCGACCGCGAAGCTGCGCAAGCGACCGACGACGTCGGAGCTGATCGACTGGATCTGCGCCCTGCGCAAGGCGGGCGTCGACCTCGGCCGCGTCGGCGGCGGCATCCCGTTCCTCGGCACGCTGCTCAAGACCGAGCAGGACGTCGAGCTGGTCGGCAAGCGGGCGCGTGCGTAGGTGCTGGTCGACTTCCTGTACGAGCTGCGCAAGGAGAAGCTGAAGGTCTCCACCCACGAGTGGATGGCCCTCATGGAGGCGCTCGCGCTCGGGCTGCACGACAGCTCGCTCGACGGCTTCTACCAGGTGGCGCGCGCGGTGCTGGTCAAGGACCTCGCCGACTACGACGCGTTCGACGTCGCGTTCGCGTCGTACTTCAAGGACGTCCACGCCGACGCGCTCGCGCTCACCGAGGAGCTGCTCGAGTGGTTGCGCGATCCGCGGCAGCTCGCCGAGCTGACGCCCGAGCAGCAGGCGGCGCTGCAGGCGCTGGACCTCGAGAAGCTGCGCGAGCTGTTCGCGCAGCGGCTGAAGGAGCAGAAGGGGCGCCACGACGGCGGCAACCGCTGGATCGGCACCGGCGGGACGTCGCCGTTCGGGCAGGGCGGCAAGCACCCGACCGGGATGGCGGTCGGTCCGGGCGGCGGACGCTCGGCGATGCAGATCGCGGGCGAGCGCCGCTACAAGGAGTACCGCCGCGACGTCGTGCTCGACGTGCGGCAGATCGACGTCGCCCTGCGCGGGCTGCGCCAGCTCGGCCGCGAGGGCGCCGACGAGGAGCTCGACCTCGACGAGACGATCGACGAGACGTGCCGCAACGCCGGCGACCTCGAGCTGGTCTTCCGCCCGCCCCGGCGCAACCGGGTGAAGGTGCTGCTGCTGATGGACGTCGGCGGCTCGATGGACCCGCACGCGGAGCTGGCGTCGCGGCTGTTCACCGCGGCGTCGCGCGCGGGGCGCTTCGCGAAGTTCAGGAGCTACTACTTCCACAACTGCGTCTACGAGCACGTCTACGAGGACGCGCAGTTCCGCCAGCGGGTGCCGGTGGCCGACCTGCTGCACAGGAGCGACCGCGACGAGAAGCTGGTCGTCGTCGGCGACGCGCTCATGCACCCGGCGGAGCTGCTCGATCCCGGCGGCGCGAGCTACTACGCGTACGGCGGGCGCAGCCCGGGCGTCGAGCAGGTGCGCAAGCTGTCGGCGTACTTCCGGCGGTGCGCGTGGCTCAACCCGGAGCCGGATCGGTACTGGGCGGGGACGACGATCGAGGTCGTCGCGTCCTTGTTCCCGATGTGGCAGCTCACGCTCGAGGGGCTGGCGGGCGCGGTGCGCTACCTCGTGCGCGGCGGCGAGCGGCCGGCGGTGCCGGGCGCGACGCACTGGGCGCGGACCGCGCTGCGCTGAGCGGCGCGGCGGGCCGCGGGGTCGGCCACGGCTACGACGT
>DASZXE010000562.1:0-3612 GCA_035546475.1 Kofleriaceae bacterium | reverse complement strand
GGCGACGACGTCGACGTCGCCCGCGCGGCGCCGGCGCTGGCCGTGGTACGCGGCGCTGGCCGCGGTGGTCGCCGCCGCGCTCGCGGTGCCGCGCGTCGTGCGCGGCACCGGCGGCGGCGCGGCCAACGCCACCCACGAGCGTCGCGCGCCCGATCCGGACGATCCGTGGGCGAAGGCGAACACGCCGCCGCCGCCGGGCCCCGCGCGGCCGGTCGTGCCGCTCGGCCCCGGCGATCGCGAGGCGATCCGCCGCGAGCTGGCGGAGCACGCCCGCCACGTGGCCGGCGACCTGCGCAGCGTGATCGGCGTGTCGCTCGCCGAGCTGCGCGCCGACGCGGCGCTCGGCCCCGCGGTGACCGCCGGCTCGCACTCGCTGATCATGGGCACCGTGTCGTCGATGCTCGTCGGGCGCTGCGACTTCGATCTCGCGGGCCGCGCGCGCTGGCTCATCCTCGGCGTCGACAGCGGCAGCGACTTCGACCTGATCGCGCGCGGCGACTGGACGCGCGACGACATCGAGCGGTGCCTCATGCAGGGCCGCGAGGGCGAGGCGAAGCGAATCGCGGCGTCGGGCGCCAGCGCGGACCTCGGCGACGAGCCGCTGACGCAGATCCCGCTCGACGGCGCCGACAGCCACCGGTTCCAGACGGTCGGCTGGCTCGACGACCACACGTTCGTCACCAGCACGCGGGCCGGCGCCGACGCCGACTACATCACCGAGCGGCTGGTCGGCGCGCGAGAGGCGCAGCCGTCGGCGCTGACGGCGGCGCTGACCGGCCTCGATCGGCGGTCGACGATGTGGCTGGCGAGCACGCGCGAGGGCTTCGACGACGTCGTCGAGCAGCCGGCGCTGCGCGGCGCGGCGATGACGGCCCACTTCTCGCTGACCGACCAGGGCGGGGAGTTCGGCGTCGTGCTCGCGTACGACGACGTCGCCGCGGCGAACGGCGCCCACGACTACCTCGACCGCCAGCTCGCCGCCATGGCCGACGGCGGCTTGCTCGGCGCCGCGCTGCCCGGCCTCGCCATCGAGCGCAAGGGGACCTCGGTGCAGATCGGCGCCTCCGTGCCGCGCGCCTTCCTCGCCCCGCTGCGCGATCAGCTCGTCAAGGCGATGCCCTGAGCCGCCGGATCGTGCGATAGGACGGCACCCCAGATGACCCTTCGACTCCACGCCGCGGCGCGCGCGCTGCTCGGGGCAACCGGATCATGAACGAGAGACCACTGTGCATCGGCATCGCGGGCGGGACCGGCTCGGGGAAGAGCACCGTCGCGAGCAAGCTGGCGGCCGCGCTGCCGGCCGGCCGCTGCGCGGTGATCGACCACGACGCCTACTACCGCGACCAGGGCCACCTGCCGCCGGCGGCGCGCGCCGAGATCAACTTCGATCACCCCGCGAGCCTGGAGTCGTCGCTGCTCGCTGCGCACCTGGTCGCGCTGCGTGGCGGCCAGGGCGTCGACGTGCCGATGTACGACTTCATGACCCACACGCGGCGCCGCGAGACCCGGCGGGTCGAGCCGGCCGCGCTCGTGATCGTCGAGGGGATCCTCGTCTTCGTCGAGCCGGCGGTGCGCGAGCTGCTCGACATCAAGATCTTCGTCGACACCGACGCCGACATCCGGCTCATGCGGCGCATCCGCCGCGATCTCGAGCAGCGCGGCCGCACGTTCGCGTCGGTGCGCGACCAGTACTACGCGACCGTGCGGCCGATGCACCTCGAGTTCGTCGAGCCGAGCAAGCGGTGGGCGGACCTGATCGTCCCCGAGGGCGGTGACAACCGGGTCGCGCTCGACGTGCTGCTCGGCGGGCTGGCGCGGCTCGGCGCGATCCACGCGCTGCTCGGCGCGAACGACCGCGTGGCCTGACGCCCGGCCCAGCGCGGGCCGGCGCGCGCGTCAGCGCTTGATGCCGAGGACGAGGCCGTCGGGGGTCGGGATGCAGACGGAGTCGCAGGCGGCGGCCACGAGCTGGTGGAACTCGCGCATCGCGCGGCCGCGGTCGGTGTCGTCCATCAGCTCGCCGAACAGGTACGCGTTGTCGCCGAGGATGAGGCCGCCCGGCCGCAGGTGCGCGAGCGCCCAGCGGGCGTAGTGCGCGTAGCTGACCTTGTCGGCGTCGAGGAAGACGGCGTCGAACGGCCCGTGGCGATCGAGCGTGGGCAGCACGTCGACGCCGGCGCCGCGCAGCACCGTCACCTTGTCGGCGACGCCGGCGGCGGCGAGGTTGGCCTCGGCGAGATCGGCGTGCTCGGCCTCGTACTCGACCGTCCACAGGTGGCCGCCGGCCGGCAGCGCGCGCGCGATGTGGATCGCCGAGTAGCCGATCAGCGTGCCGACCTCGACGGCGCGGGTGACGTTGCCGAGGCGGCAGAGCAGCGTGATCAGCTTGCCCTCGGCGGGCCCGACCATGATCGCCGGCACGTTCGACGGCGTCGCGAAGGCGCGGGTGAGCGCGGCGTCCTGCGGCGTGTGCGCGCGCGCCACCCAGGCGAGGATCTCCGGCGTCGAGTAGCGCGTGCCGGCGCGCGAGTCGTTGTCGGCCATGGCGCGACTGTGCCACACGTCCGCCGAGCCGGCCTCGGCGCAGGGCGGGACGCGCCGGCGGGCGCCGCGGCGCGCGGGGCTGGCCGGGAGCGCCGGCGCGGAGTAACGTCCGCTCATGCGCCGTACCCTCGTCCTCGGCCTCGCCCTCGCGCTCGCGCTCCCGTTCGCCGCCTGCGAGCAGCAGAAGCGCGGGGCGCCGGCCGCGCAGGGCGAGAACGTGCAGCTCGTCTCGATCGACGACCTGGCGGCGCGGCTCGACCACGCGACGGCGCAACCGGTCGACGCCAACGGGCCGCAGCTCCGCCAGGACGTCGGCATCATCCCGGGCGCGGTGCTGCTCAGCGACTACGAGGCGTACTCGCTGAAGGAGCTGCCCGCTGACAAGGCGACGCCGCTCGTCTTCTACTGCGCCAACGAGGACTGCGACGCGTCGCACGTCGCCGCGAAGCGCGCGCTCTCGGCCGGGTACCAGCACGTGCAGGTGCTGGCGGCCGGCATCCTCGGCTGGCGGAAGGCGGGTCGCGCGATGGCGAAGCCGCCGGTGGCCGCGCCGCCCGCGTGAACCTGCTGCTGCTCGAGCCCGGCGAGGTCGACGGCGGCCGCGCGCGGCTCGCCGACCGGCGCGCGCGCCACCTGCGCGAGGTGCTGGGCGTGCAGCCCGGCTCGAGCGTGCGGGCGGGGTTGATCGGCGGCGCGGTCGGCAGCGCGACGGTGCTCGCCGTCGACGGTGACGCGATCGAGCTGGCGGTCGCGTGCGATCGCGCGCCGCCGCCGCCGCTGCCGGTCGTGCTGGTGCTGGCGGTGCCGCGGCCGAAGGTGCTGACCCGCGTGCTCGAGGCCGCGGCCGCGTTCGCCGTCGAGCGGATCGAGCTGGTCAACGCCTGGCGCGTCGACAAGGCGTACCTCGATAGCCCGCGGCTCGCGCCGGAGGCGCTCGCGCTGGCGATGCGGCTCGGGGCGGAGCAGGGCGGCAGCACCCACCTGCCGCCCGTGCGCGTGCACCGGCGGCTGATGGCGTTCCTCGACGAGGCGCACCCGGCCGGCGTGGCGCCGCCGGGGCCGGCGCTC
>DASZXE010000561.1:0-5020 GCA_035546475.1 Kofleriaceae bacterium | reverse complement strand
CGTTCAGCCTCGGGGCGGCGCTCGCGGCCTGCGGCGGCGGCAAGCACCGGCCGCGGGTGCACCTCGACGCGGGGCCGCCGCCGATCACGCTCGAGCCGGCGCCGCGCCCGCGCCCGCCGGAGATCCCGGCGGGCACGACGTCGCTGCGGCTCGTGCGCAGCGTCGCGGTCCGGCTCTCCGCCGACGACGACAGCAAGCGCATCGGCACGATCGCGCAGGACACGCGGGTCGCCTGGCGCGACGCGCGGCCCGGCCCCGGCTGCCACAAGAGCTGGTACGCGCTCGAGCCGCAGGGCTGGGTGTGCGGCGACTTCCTCGAGCCGACCACGCGGCCGCCGACGACGTTCGAGATGCCGCGCCTCGACCGCGGCGAGACGGTCCCCGGCACCTACGGCAAGGTCGTCGAGGAGGGGGCCATCCTCTACGTGCGCGGGCGCGCGCCGGCGAGCACGAAGAAGGACCCCGGCAAGGGCGCGTCCGCCGGGTCCGCCGGGTCCGCCGGGTCGGGCGGCAAGGGCGCCAAGGTCGGCAAGGGCGCCAAGGAGAAGGACGACGGCAAGCTCGCCCGCGGCGAGAAGCCGGGCAAGCCCGGCAAGGGCGCCTCGGGCGACAAGGCCCGGGACGACCAGGGCAGCAAGGACGACCAGGACAGCGCCGGCCCGGTCACCACGCCGGAGAGCGGCGCCGGCGCGGGCGACCTCGCCGCCGCCGCGGCCGCCGCCGGCCTCGTGCGCGGCCGTCCGCTGCTCGGCTCGGTCAACGTGCGCAAGTACGGCGAGCTGACGTCGAAGGGCAAGGTCTTCTGGAAGGTGTCGCGCAACGCGGAGGAGTACATCCCCGAGCAGCACGTCCGCGAGCACCATCCGAGCCTGTTCCAGGGCACGCGCCTCAACGACGACACCGGCATGACCGTGCCGATCGCGTTCGTCTGGCCGCGCAGCGGGACGCTCGCGTGGACGCGCGGCGCCGCGCGCGGCGGCGGCCTGCGCCGCCAGCTCCAGCAGCGCACCGCGGTGCCGATCCTCGAGTCGGCGCAGGAGGGCACGACGATCTTCGCCTACCGGATCGGCGAGGACGAGTGGATCGACGCGTCGAACGTGCGGGTCGCGAGCCCGGTGCCGCTGCCCGCGGGGCTCAAGCCGGGCGAGCGCTGGATCGACGTCGATCTCGACAAGCAGATCCTGGTCGCCTACGAGGGCGACCTGCCGGTCTACGCGACGCTGGTCTCGACGGGCCTGAAGGACACGCCGACCGAGACCGGCGTCTACCGCGTCTGGAAGAAGGTCGCGGAGACGGACATGAAGGGCCTGTCGGGCGAGGATCCGTACTCGGTGGCGACGGTGCCGTGGACGCAGTTCTTCAGCCCGGAGAAGGGGCTCGCGCTGCACACCGCCTACTGGCACGACCGCTTCGGCGTGCAGAAGAGCCACGGCTGCGTGAACCTCGCGCCGCGCGACGCGCGCTGGCTCTACTTCTTCACCGATCCGCAGGTGCCGCCCGGCTGGTCGATGGCGGCCGGCGTCGTCGAGGCGCCCGGCTCGATCGTCCGCGTGCGCAGCAAGGCCGACCCCGACCCACCGGTGAAGGGCTACGCCCAGAAGGTCGACACCTCCGACGACGACCAGCCGTAGCCGCGCGGGCCGCGCGCCGGTCAGCCGCGAGCGCGGAGGGTGACGAGCGGCCCGGCCGCCGGCGTCGCGGACGCGGCCGCCGAGGCGAGCACCGCGGCCTCCG
The DNA here is from genome assembly GCA_035546475.1 of Kofleriaceae bacterium. Classification (GTDB taxonomy): domain Bacteria; phylum Myxococcota_A; class Polyangia; order Haliangiales; family Haliangiaceae; genus UBA2376. The sequence goes on along the minus strand of DASZXE010000561.1, from coordinate 3,286 downwards.
CGGCGTCGAGCGCGGCGACCAGCGCGTCGCCGAAGACCGCGGCGATCGTCTCGCGCGCCACCCGGTACACCGACGGCGCGCCCGGCCGGTCGGCGCAGTCGTAGTCGACGTAGTCGTCCGACAGGCAGAAGGCGTCGTCCTCGTACGACAGCGGGAACAGGCGGCAGATGTGCGGCTTCACCTGGTGGAAGTCCCAGCCGCCCTCGAGCGCGGCGCGGTGGATCGCGCAGCCGCGCCGGTCGTGCGACAGGAAGACGCAGCCGCCCTGGTACGTCGCGGTGCGCACGTGTCGCCCGCTCGGATAGTCCGGGTCCTCCTGCACCTCGGTCGTGAACCACGGCGCCTCGCGCGCGCCGGGCGTCAGCAGCGCGCGGAGCTGGTCGGCGTGGCCGAGGATCGCGTCGCGCTCGGTCAGGTCGACGTCGGCGCCGTACTGGCAGCACGCCTCGAGCAGCGGCCGCGGCGTCGCCAGCGGCACGCCCTCGTCGGCGACCATCACGCACTGGTGGTGCATGCAGTCGGCCACCACCCGGCGGAGGAAGATGTCGCGCTGGGCGCGGCGGAAGCGTGGATGCGCGACGGGCACGTACTCGATCTCGGACACGAGCCGACCCTACCAAACCCCTCCGATCATGAGCCGCGCGCCCGACATGTCGTACCTGCTGCGGCGTCGATCACGGCCGCGGCCCGCACGCCGATCGCAACCCGTCCGGGGCCGCGCCCCTGTTGCTGCGCGCCGGCCGCCGTAGGTACGCTCGGAGCCATGATGCGACGCGTGGCGCTCGTGACGGTGCTGTCGACGTGGGCGGGCTGCATCTTCAACCCGTCGGGTCCGCCCTCCGACGACGACGTCAGCCACGACGCGGCGGTCGCCGATGCCGCCCACGGCGACGGCGCCAACGACGACGACGCGGCCGTGATCGACGGCCGCCCCGGCGACGCCGCGCTGATCGACGCGCCGACCGACGCCCCGACCGACGCGCCCACCGACGCCCCGACCGACGCGCCCACCGACGCCGCGATCGACGCCGCCGTCGACGCGCCGATCGACGCCCCCGGCCCGACCGTCTACACGCTGTCGATCGACACCGCCGCCGACTTCCTCCAGGGCAACCCGCCGATCAACGAGGCGTACGTCGACCCGGCCGGCTTCTTCACGCCGCGCGCGTACTACCTCGGCGGCCTGTGCGCCGGCGGCACCAACATCCGCCTGTTCACCGACGGCAACACGACGACCGGCTCGGTGCTGCCGTCGACGCAGCCGACCGGCCTCGCCCGCGCCACCGGCGTCGCGCTCGTCGACAACGGCGAGCCGACCGGCGTCGGCATCACCGCGCCCGACGACTGGACGTACTGGCTGCAGGGCGAGGTCTTCCTGTCGGCCGGCCAGCACACCTTCGCGTTCCGCGCCGACAAGGCCGGCTTCCTCGAGCTGGCGCCGGTCGCGGTCACGACCACGTTCACCAAGCTCGTCGGCGCCAACGCGGCCGACGGCGAGAAGTCGGCGACCTACACGGCGGCGACCGCCGGCTGGTACGGCATCCGCTACGCGCTCTCGCAGTCGACCGGCTCCGTCGGCATGGCGGTCAAGCTCGACGGCGCGCCGCTGTCGCGCTGGGCCGTCCGCTGCCGCGCCGACCAGATGGGCGGCCTCGCCCAGACCGTCGCCGACGCCGGCCGCGGCATCGACGTCGTCGGCTCGACGTTCGACGTCTCGGCGCAGGTCGCCAACCGCAACTGGGGCTTCGGCGGCCCGACCGACCTCGGCCTGCTCAGCAACGACACCTGGTCGAACCGGTGGTCGGGGCAGGTCCGCATCAACCTCGGCGGCGTCTACACGTTCCGCCTCGACACCGACGACGGCCAGCGGATGTGGATCGACGGCATCAAGGTCCTCAACATGTTCGATGGGAGCCCACACAACCTGACGACCCAGCCGCTCAACCTCGCGGCCGGCTGGCACGACATCGTCATCGAGCAGACCGAGGAGACGCTGGGCGCGAAGGCGAGCCTGTTCGTCAACAGCGGCCCCGAGCTGGGCGGCCTGGTCATCCCGGCCGCGCGCTTCCGCCCGGCCGAGGCGCGCTCCGAGCGCATCGAGGCGAAGGACCACGACACCACCGTCAACCTGCCCGCCACCGACACCTTCACGCTCGACGTGCCGACCGGCGCGACGGTGACCGGCGTCGACGTCGGCGACTCGCTCCTGATCGCCAACCCGCTCGCGCTCACGGTGACGCTGACGCACGGCGCGGTCACCACGCAGCTCCGCGCCGTCAACTCGACGACGACGAGCGATCGCGTCAACACGAACGCGTTCAACAGCCTCGATCCGTCGGGCGCATGGACGCTGACCTACGCGACGACGAACGGCGCGACCGGCCAGGCGCTCGGCGCCTGGCTGACCGTCCACTACGCCGACCCGCCGCTCAAGGGGCCGATCGCGCAGACGTCGTCGATGATCACGAGCGTGCGCGACCTCCTGGCTGGCACCGGGCAGGACGCGCCGGTGATGACGATCGGCCCGCTCCGGCTGACGACGACGCCGGCCGCCGGCTCGACGATCCTCGTCTACCTGCGCACCTGCCCGACGGCGGCGACCTGCACCGGCGCGTGGGCCGGCCCGTACGCCGACGGCGCGATGCCGAACGTCGTGCCGCAGCGCTACGCGCAGTTCCTGTTCGCGATCAGCACCGACACCGACCACGCGCCGAGCCTCGACAAGTTCGAGCTCGACTACACGCTGATGCAGCCCTGATCTCCGCTCGCCGGCGCCGGGCCCGGCGCACGGCCGGCGGCGTCGTGGTCGTGCTCGTGGTGGAGATCGGGCGCGTGCTCGTGCGTGTGCTCGAGCGGGTCGTGGTGGTGCGGGTGGGCGTGCTCGCCGGCGACCGGCGGATCGTGGCGGTGGAGGTGGTGGCCGTCGTCGTGGCGGTGGACGTGATCGTGATCGACCGCGGCGTGCGCGTGCGGGTGGCCGTGGCGCTCGGTGACGTGGAGGAGGACGCCGGCGACGAACAGCGCGGTGGCGGCCAGCGTCCACGCGCCGGCCGGGCGGTCGCCGAGCGCGTAGGCGAGCGCGGCGCCGACGAACGGCGCGAGCGCGAACACCGAGCCGGTGCGGCCGGCGCCGATCCGCCGCTGGGCGAGGAGGTAGAGACGCAGGCTGAGGCCGTAGCCGGTGGCGCCGCACGCGAGCAGCGCGAGCGCGGCGGTGGCGCCCGGCAGCGGCTCGCCGCGGGCGAGCGCGATCGCGGTCGTGAGCGCGGCGCCGAGCGCGCCCTTG
>DASZXE010000560.1:0-1808 GCA_035546475.1 Kofleriaceae bacterium | reverse complement strand
ACGACAACGCCGACGGCTGCCACGAGGCGGGCGTGCTGCTCGCCGACGAGCCGGCGCCGGATCGCGCGCGGCTCGACGCGCTGGCGGCGCGCGCGTGCCAGCTCAGCCCGAGCGCGTGCGACCTCGACGCCTATCTGCACGCGACCGGCAAGACCGGCGACAAGGACGAGGCGCGGGCGACCGCGAGCTACGTGCGAGCGTGCCAGGCCGGCAACGGCATCGCCTGCTCGTCGGCGGCCAGCCGCATCGCGCACGGCACCGGCGTCGCCGCCGACGGGCCGCTGGCGGTGGCGATCTGGGAGCGCGGCTGCGAGACCGGCGCCGGCGACGACTGCTACGAGGCCGGGCTGTCGTACCGCGACGGCGAGCTGGTGCCCGCCGACCACGCGCGCGCGCTCGACCTGTTCCGCCGCGGCTGCCTGCGCGGCAGCCCGGATGCGTGCGAGGAGGGCGCCGACCTCAGCCTGGCGGCGGCCGGCGGCGCCGACGCGGCGCTCGCGCTCTACCGCGCCGGCTGCGACGGCGGCCGCGGCGAGACCTGCACGCGGCTCGGCGACGTCCTGCGCGACGGCGAGGGGGTGAAGGCCGATCCGGCCGGCGCCGCCGCGGCGTACCGTGCGGGCTGCGAGGCGCGCCACCCCGACGGCGTCGCCTGCACGTCGCTGGCGCGCGCGTACCAGGCGGGGCGCGGCGTCGGCGCCGATCCGGCGGCGGCGCTGGCGGCGCTGACCCGCGGCTGCCGCCTCGGCGACAACGGGAGCTGCTTCGAGCTCGACGGCGCGGCGGCCGCGGCGCACGCCGACGACGCCACCCGCGCGGCGACGCTGCAGGCGATGCAGGACGCGTGCGACGACAGCGCGGAGCGCGTCGAGGACGCCTGCCTGGCGGCGGCGCGGATCCTCGCCGAGGGCGGCACGCTCGCCGCGCGCGATCCGCGGCGGGCGCGCGCGCTCGCCGACGCGAGCTGCCAGCGCGGCTACCGGCACGCGTGCCTGATGCTGGCCGACCTCGATCTCGGCGGGGTCGGCGCGGTCGCCGATCGCGGGCGCGCGAGCGATCGCTACCGGGCGCTGTGCGACGAGGACGTGACCGAGGCGTGCTGGAAGCTCGCCAACCTGCTCGCCGAGGACCACCACGCCGACGACGCGGCGCGCCTCTACCAGCGCGCGTGCGACGACGGCATGGGCGCCGGCTGCAACTCGTGGGGCTATGCGCTCTTCACCGGCCAGGGCGCCGACTGGTCGACCGCCGACGCGATGGCGGCGTACCGCAAGGCGTGCGAGCTCGGCGACGCGTACGGCTGCGCGAACGTCGGCGAGCTGCTCGAGCTCGGGGTCGGCGCGGCCCCCGACGTCGACGGCGCGGCGGCCGCCTACCGGCAGGCGTGCACCGACGACACCGCGGCGGGCTGCGCGCGGCTCGCGCGGCTGTACGAGCGAGGGCACGGCACCCACGACCGCGCAGAGGTCACGCGGCTCTACCGGCGCGCCTGCGAGGAGGAGGGCGCGCCGGAGGCGTGTCACGCGCTCGCGCGGCGCGTGCGCGAGGACCGCGGGCCGGCCGGCGAGGCGGCGCGGCTCGACGTGCGCGCGGTCGACCTCGCGCGCTCGCTGTCCGCCGACAACCCGTACTTCGCGTACGTGCTCGGCACGTTCCACCAGGACGGCGTCGCGCTCGACGCCGACCACGCGGCGGCCGCGCGCTGGTACCAGCGGGCGTGCGACGGCCGCGAGCCGCTCGGCTGCCTGGCGATCGGCGAGGCGTACCTCGCCGGCGACGGCGTGCCGCGCGATCGGGCGCGCGCCGCG
>DASZXE010000559.1:0-1973 GCA_035546475.1 Kofleriaceae bacterium | reverse complement strand
AGCCCGGTCGTTCGCGCGCGCGGCGAGCGCCCGACGGTCGACGTGCTGCTCGTCGACGCCATGGAGCTGGTCCACCGGCGCCTGCGCCAGAGCCTGCCGGACCGCGTCTCGGTGCACGCGGTCACCAGCTCCGACGAGGCGATCGAGCGCGCGAGCGAGCAGCCGTATCGCGCGATCCTGATCGACGCGGTGAGCACGAGCTCTCCGGGCCTCGACCTGATGCGCGAGCTGCGCGCGCTGCAGCCGCAGGCCGTCTTCTTCGCGCTCCTCCTGCGGACCGCCGCCCAGCGCCGCAAGGAGCTGCTCGCCGCCGGCTTCGACGACTGCCTCGCCAAGCCGTTCGACGACGAGGGCGCCGCCGCGGTGCTGGCGCACCTGCCCGAGGAGCGGCCGGCGATCGAGCGCCACGGCGACCTGATCGCGGCGGTGCAACACGACGCGTCGGTCGAGCCGCTCGAGCGCTACTACCAGCGGCTGCGCATCGCGATGACCGCCGCGATCGAGGCGGTCGCCGTCGCCTGCCAGGAGGCGGTGCTCGTCGACCTGCGCGGGCTTCCGGCCAAGGCCGAGCGCACGATCCGTGTCGTCATGGACGCGGAGCGCGAGGCGGGCCGGCTCGGCCTGCGCCTGCGCATCATCACCGACGGCGCGACCGCGTCGCTGCTGGGGCGCCTGGCGGTGACCGCGCACCTCCAGGTCTTCGAGAGCGTCGAGGCGGCGCGCCACCTGGCCGCCTGAACGTCGCGCACGGCGGCGGTCGGTCCACTGGACGCGCTTCGGCGCCCGTCCAGGCTCGCCCCGCGCGGGTGATCCGCGACCTGCCGGAGAGCGATGCTTGACGGGGGCGGTGGCCGGTGAAACGCTCGTCGGCCATGGCCCAGGCGACCGCCGGCGAGGGCAGGACCATCGGTCGTTACCGGGTGGTCAGGCACGTCGCGTCGGGAGGGATGGCCGAGATCTACCTGGCGACCTACGACGACCGCGGCACACCCCGCGAGGCGGTGGTGAAGGTCATCCTCCGCGAGCGCGCGCGCGACCGGAAGTTCGTGCAGATGTTCCTCGACGAGGCGCGCGTCTCGTCGACGTTCAACCATCCGAACATCGCGCAGCTCTACGAGGTCGGCCGCGACGGCGACACCTACTTCTATGCGATGGAGTACGTGGCCGGCGACAATGTGCGCGCGCTGATCGAGCGGTCGCTGCGCGCGCGGGTGCCGATGCCGCTCGCGGTGACGCTGGCGATCGGCACGCGGGTCGCGGCGGCGCTGCACTACGCGCACGACAAGGCGAGCGCGACCGGGCAGGCGCTCAACGCCGTGCACCGCGACGTGACGCCGTCGAACATCATGCTGGGCTTCGACGGCGCGGTGAAGCTGCTCGACTTCGGCATCGCGCGCGCCGACACGCGGGCGGCGATGACCCAGTCGGGGACGGTCAAGGGCAAGTTCGCCTACATGTCGCCCGAGCAGTGCAAGGGGCTGCAGGTCGACCGGCGCACCGACGTCTTCGCGCTCGGCATCGTGCTCTACGAGCTGTCGGTGCAGCGGCGCGCGTTCCGCGCCGAGACCGACTTCGACACGATGGAGCGGATCATCCGCGGCGATCTGATCCCGCCGCACCGGATCCATCCCGACTATCCGCGCGAGCTGGAGGCGATCCTCGCGAAGGCGCTGGCGACCGATCCGGCCGAGCGGTACCAGACGGCGGGGGAGCTCGCGCAGGCGCTGGCGGCGTTCCAGCAGGCGCAGGGGCTGCCGGCCGACGAGGCGCCGGTCGAGGCGATCATGCGGCAGCTCTTCGCGGCGGAGGCACCGCCGGAGGCGCCGTCGATCGAGGTGGTCGAGCCGCCGCCGCCGCGGTCGGCGCCGCCGCCGATGAGCCTGGCGTCGATGCTCGCCGCGACCGTCGAGCCGGTGGCGGCGGTGCCCGGCGCGGGTGGGCCGGGGGAGCCGGCGCCGATGGCCGCGGGGCCG
>DASZXE010000558.1:0-19085 GCA_035546475.1 Kofleriaceae bacterium | reverse complement strand
GTAAGGCATGTTGCTCAGGAAGACTGCGGGCGCAAGGAATAGCAGGGCGGCCGGTGCGCTCGGCATCAACGGTGCGAGCGCGCCGAATACGCCGCAGCCGACGAAACCGAAAGCGGCCACCCTGAGCGGCGCATCGAGGTAGCCGCGGCGTGCCACGAGATCGTTCATGTAGCCGCCGAAATAGGCGCCCGCCGTCCCGAACACCAACAGGATGAGTCCGAACGAAAGACCGATCTGCGCCGGATTCCATCCGTAAGAACGCTCGAACAGCGCCGGCGTCCAGATGGCGAACGCGTAAGAGACGAGCGGCACGAACGCAAATCCCGCGAACATCGGCACGAGCGCGGCGCGCCGTTCGCTCACGACCGCGGCGACCGCGCGCGTGGAAAGCGGGCCTTCCTCTGCGCGCTCGCCGTGCAAACGACGGCGCTCCGGCTCGCGTAGCAGCACCCACAGCGGCACGAGCAGCAATCCGGGGAACCCCACGACGACGAACGCAGCCTGCCACGGCGCCAGCGCGGCGAGCGCGGCCTCCGCGTGCTCGGGCGCGAGCGTGACGAGCATCCCGAGCCCGCCGTTGAACGTGCGGCGCAGCTCGTCGGTGGCGACGCCCGCGCTGGCGATCAGCCGGATGACGGCGGGGACCTCCCACGTCGACGGGTCGAGCTCGACCGCCAGCGTGTCGTCGGCGAAGATGCGCGGCGGGTTCTCGAGCAGGCCGCCGCCTGTGATGTGGGCGGCCGCCTTCCACGGCAGGGCGGCGATCGCGCGGAACGCGTCGGCGTAGATGATCGTCGGCCGCAACAGCTCGTCGGCGACGGTGGCGCCGCCGAGCGCCGGCGGCGTCGCGTCGAACGGCAGCGCGAGCACCTCGAGCAGCACCTTGCGGGCGAGCGAGTGGCCGTTCGAGTGCAGCCCCGACGACGGCAGGCCGACGACGACGTCGCCGGCCGCCAGGTCGGCGCGCGGGCGGATCGCCGCGCGGTCGACGACGCCGACGCAGAAGCCGGCGAGGTCGTAGTCGTGGTCGGCGTAGAGGCCGGGCAGCTCGGCGGTCTCGCCGCCGACCAGCGCGCAGCCGGCGCGCCGGCAGCCCTCGGCGATGCCGGCGATGACGCGGGTCGCGACGTCGACGTCGAGGCGGCCGGCGGCGAAGTAGTCGAGGAAGAACAGCGGCTCGGCGCCGGTGACGAGCACGTCGTTGACGCACATCGCGACGAGGTCGATGCCGACGGTGTCGTGGCGGCCGGTGGCGAGCGCCGTCTTCAGCTTGGTGCCGACGCCGTCGGTGCCCGACACCAGGATCGGCTCGGCGAGACCCGCCGGCAGCCGGCACAGCGCGGCGAACCCGCCGATGCCGCTCACCACCTCGGGCCGCATGGTGGCGCGCGCGAGCGGCCGGATGCGGTCGATCAGGCGGTTGCCCGCGTCGATGTCGACCCCTGCGTCCTTGTACGTGATCGCCATCGCCGCGGATCTCGCACGAATCGCCGGCGGGAGGAAGCCGGGCCGGCGGGTTCGACCACCGCGGGGCGGCGTTCGTGGGCGGCGGGGGCGCCGCGCGGCGGCGGCTTTGCTAGGATCGTCGCGTGGCCGCCCCTCGCCTCCGCGTCGATGTCGCGCTGCCCGCGCGCGACGCCGAGGCCACGCTGCCGCGGCTGCTCGACGTGGTGACCGGCCGCGACGTTCGCGCGGTCGTCGTCGTCGATCGCGGCTCGACCGACGGCACCGCCGGCAAGGCGCGCGACCGCGGCGCGATCGTCCTGCGCGCCGCCGGCGGCGGCTACGGCGCGGCCTGCCTGCGCGCGATGCAGCACTTCGCGGAGCTGCCCGAGCCGCCCGACGTCGTCGCCTTCGTGCCGGCGGACGCCCACCTCGATCACGGCGATCTCGGCCGGCTGGTCGCGCCGCTCGCCTCGCTCGACGCCGAGCTCACGCTCGCGGTGAGGCCCGGCCACGGCGCCCTGCGCGACAAGGTCGTGACCGGGCTCATCCACGCGGTCTACGGCCACCGCATCCACGATCCGTCGCCGGTGCGGGCGATCCGCTACCCGGCGCTGGTGGCGCTCGGCATGAGCGACAAGGGCGACGGCTGGAACGTCGAGATGCTCGTGCGCGCGCTGCGCCTCGGCCTCGGCGTGCTCGAGGTCGACCTCGGCGACGGCCGCCCGCTGCGCGGCTCGCGGCTCGGCCTGTCGGCGGCGGCGCTGGCCGGCGGCCGCTCGCTCTTCCACATCCTCCGCCACGCGACGGTGCGCTGATGGTGAAGGAGGGGAGCGGCGAGACCGCGATCGAGCGCCACGCGCGCGACTACCCGGCCGGCGCGGTGCTGTTCCGCGAGGGCGAGCCGGGCGACGCGATGTACGTCATCCAGTCCGGCTCCGTCGAGATCCGGCGGATGATCGGCGAGCAGGAGCGGGTGCTGGCGGTGCTGCCGCCCGGCGAGTTCCTCGGCGAGATGGCGCTGCTCAACCATCGGCCGCGCTCTGCGACCGCGGTCGTGCGCGAGCCGTCGCGGCTCCTCGTCATCGACGGACGCACCTTCGAGGCGATGCTGCGCGGCCGCGTCGAGATCGCGGTGCGGATGATCCGCACGCTGGCGGCGCGCCTCGAGCGCGCGAACCAGCAGGTCGAGCTGTTGCTCTTGCCGAACCACAACCACCGGGTCGTGCAGTGCCTGCGGCAGCTCGCCGAGGAGCGGCTCGAGGCCGAGGGCGGCAACGACGAGAGCGCGGTCTACCTGCCGGTGTCGGCGCGCGATCTCGCGGTGCGCGTCGCGCTGCCGGCGCCCGAGGTCGCCGACATCCTCGATCGGCTGATCGCCGCGCGGCTGGTGGTCGCGGCGACCGAGGCCGGCATCGACGCGCCCGGGGTCGTCATCCCCGAGGTCGGCCGGCTGCTCGAGTTCATCGAGTTCCTCGAGCTGCGCGAGCGCTACGCCGAGCCGTGACGTCGCGTGGGGCGTGGGCGTGGCCGGGGGCTTCATGATATCTCCGAGGTCATGAAGCGAGCGGGAGCCCAGGTGTTCGTGAGCGCGGTGGTGGCGGTGGTCGCGGCCGCCGCGGCGTGCGGCGGCAACGGTCCGGCGCCCGGACAGCCCGGCGGCGGCGGGCCGATGACGACGTCGAGCGATCCGGTCGTCGCCCGCTACCTCGCGCACGAGCAGGCGATCTGCGCGTGCGCGGACCTGGCGTGCGCGACGCCGCTGCGGTCGTCGATGACCGCGTGGGCCGGCGATCACCGGGCGGCGATCGCGGAGTCGATCGCGGATCCGAGCCGCGAGGCGCAGCTCGACGTCCACCGCGGCCGCGCCGACGCCTGCTGGGACCGGCTGTACGGGGCGGCGAGCGAGCGCGACCGCCAGGCGGCGGACGACGCGCAGGTCAGCACGCCCGACGGCGCGATCGCCGCGATGGAGCGCTACGGCGACGCGATGTGCGCCTGCAAGGATCGCGCGTGCGCCGAGCCGGTGGCGAAGCAGGTGCGGCGGCTGCGGTCGCCGGTCGGCGACATGACGCCCGAGCAGGTGGAGCGCGCGATGTCGGCCGGCGACCGGCTGAGCCGCTGCCAGGAGCGGGTGCTGCCCGGGGAGGAGGCGGACGCGGCGATCGAGAAGATGAGCGAGATGGCCGACGAGCTGTGCGCCTGCGCCGACATGAAGTGCGCCGGGGGCGTGCTGAGACGGATGTCGGAGGTGAAGGAGCCGTCGGGGAAGCCGACCAAGGCGGAGATGGAGAAGGCGATGGCGATCGCCGAGCGGATGGCCGACTGCCAGAAGAAGCTGATGGCGGCCGACATGCCGCCGCCGCCGCCCCCGCCGCCCGCGCCGGAGGTGCGCGCGCCGACGGCCGACGAGCTGCCGGTCTTCCTGAAGGGCGTGAAGGGCAGGGGCGCGCTGACCGCCGCGATCGAGACCAACCTGGGGACGTTCCACTGCACGCTGTACGAGCACGAGACGCCGGTCACCGTCGCCAACTTCGTCGGGCTGGCGACCGGGCAGCAGCCGTGGGTCGACGCCGACGGCAACGTGCAGCACGACGTGCCCTTCTACGACGGGCTGCGCTTCCACCGGGTCGTCCGCGACTTCATGGTGCAGGGCGGCGACCCGCGCGACGACGGCACCGGCGGCCCGGGCTACGCGTTCGCCGACGAGATCGTGGACTCGCTCCACCACGACGGCCCCGGCGTGCTGTCGATGGCGAACTCCGGCCCGGACACCAACGGCAGCCAGTTCTTCATCACCGAGACGGCGACGCCGTGGCTCGACGGCAAGCACACGATCTTCGGGCGCTGCAAGGAGGCCGCGCTGGTGAAGAAGATGACCGCCCTCGGCGGCGCCAACGACCGGCCGCGCCGGCCGATCACCATCGTCCACGTCACCTTCGCCCGCAAGTAGCCCGCGCGGCGGCCGCGGAGGTCACGGGGCGAGCGGCACGCACGCGCCGGTCGCGGGGTCGAGCGACGCCGTCGCCGGGTCGCACGCCGTGCACTGGGTCGGCGCCGGCCCGCTGCACGCCGCGCAGCTCGGGTCGCAGACGTACTGGTCGCAGAGCGGGCCGCCGTAGCCGGGGTCGCAGACGACGTTCAGGGCGCCGCCGGCGTCGGCGGGCGCGTCGGCACCGCCGGGGTACGACGCGCGCACCTGGTAGAAGCCGGCCAGCTCACCCTGGAAGGACACCGTCGCCAGGCCGTTCACGTCGGTCACCCCGACCTCGGTGGTCGGGAAGAAGAGGCCCTCCAGCTCGAACACGACGAGCTGGCCGACGATCGGCGTGGCCGGCGGGCCGACGCGGGTGAGGGTCGCGCTCACGTCGACCGGCGCGCCGTACGGCACGGTGACCGGCGCCGACAGGCTCAGCGCCGTCTGCGCCAGGCACGTCACCCCGTCGCCCGCGAAGCCGGCGGCGCAGCTACAGGTGAAGCTCGCGACCGTGTTGGTGCAGACGCCGGCCGGCGCCGGCGCACAGTCGTCGAGGTTCGCCGCGCACTCGTCGACATCATCGCAATCGAGCGCCGCCGGCAGCGCCTTCACCGCGTAGTGGTCGAGCGCGAACTGGGCGAGCTGTCGCGCGCCGCTGGGCTGCGCGAAGTTCAGGACCAGCGCGCGATAGCCGAACGTGATCGGCGCGCCGGCGGCGGAGAAGTCGGGGTTGAACGGCCCCGCGCCGTGGACGACGAAGTCGCCGGCGCCGAGCCTCGTCTCCGCGATCGTCGTCGGGAGGCCGGGGGCCGACACCTGCGTGAGGTTGACGCTGTCGAAGGCGTTCGACGGGAAGTAGACGTGCCCGTCCTGCATCAGCGTGAAGACGAGCTGGAGGCCGACGCTGGGAAAGCCGGTGCGGTCCTGGGCATCGAACGAGTAGTCGATCCGACCGAGCGGGCCCGAGACGGCCGGATCGTACGACCCCGCGGCGAAGGCCATGTACCGCTCGTTGACGTAGACCTGCTGGGTCATCCCGACGACGTCCTCGAACATGTCCGTGAGCTGAACTCCGAACGCCGGGAACATCAGGTCGTTGGCGGCCCCGTCCGACACGACCGACCAGTTCGCGCCGGCGAGGTCGGGATCGTCGGCGATGACCGTCCGGGCCTGACACACGTCCTCGCAGGTCGGGCCGCCGCGGCCGATGGGGCACGCGCAGGTGAAGCTGTCGACCCCGTCGATGCACGCGCCGCCGTTCGCGCACGGGCTGCCCGCGCAATCGTCGAGGTCGTCCGCGCAGGTCGGGCCGTCGTAGCCGGCGGCGCACGCGCAGGTGAAGCCGGTCGCCGTGCTGGTGCAGGTGCCACCGTTGGCGCACGCGCCGGGCACGCAGTGATCGATCACGGTCTCGCAGTCGGTGCCGGTGTAGCCCGGGTCGCAGGCGCAGGTGTAGCTGGCCAGCCCGTCGGCGCAGGTGCCGTGGCCGCTGCACGGGTCGACCGCCGGGCAGTCGTTCGGGTCGAGCTCGCAGTTGGCGCCGGCGAAGCCGATCGGGCAGGTACAGGCGTAGGTGTTGCCGGGCAGGAGCGTGCAGCTCCCGCCGTTCTGGCACGGGTTGGACGTCGCGCTGCAGACGTCGACGATCTCGCAGTCGGCGCCGCTGGTGCCGGCGGGGCAGGCGCAGGTGTGGCTGTCGACACCGTCGGTGCAGGTGCCGCCGTGCTGGCAGGGCGCCGCGGCGCAGTCGTCGATGTTGGTCGCGCAGGTGGTGCCGGCGAAGCCGGGGGCGCACGCGCAACTGAAGCCGGCGACGCCGTCGGTGCAGGCGCCGCCGTTCTGGCACGGGCTGGCCGCGCAGTCGTCGAGATCGTGCGCGCAGGTGGCCCCGTCGAAGCCGGGGTCGCAGGCGCAGGTGAAGCCCTGGACGGTGTTGGTGCAGGTGCCGTGCGCGCACGGGTTGGCGGCGCAGTGATCGTCGGGCACCACGTAGCGGAGCTCGAGCCTCGGCCGGCGCGCGACGGAGGCGTGCTCGCTCGACACCACCAGCGTGTGCTGCTTGCCGGTGGTGGTGAGGATGAGGCCGAAGTTCGGGTAGGTCCCCGCGACCCAGCCCTGCACCAGCGCGCGCACGTCGACCGTCTTCGCCGACGTCCGGTTGGCGAGGACGAGCGTGGCCGCGACCGCCGGCGCGAACCGCTGGTCGAACGAGCGGTAGGTGACGGTGCCCTCGGCCCAGGCCGCGGTCACCCGCCGGAGCTTGATCGGCGCGATGGCGTGGCCCTCGTGATCGCCGTCGTCGCCGTCGTCGTCGTGCTCCTCCTCGCCGCCGTTGATCGCCAGCGTCAGGTCGGCGCTCTGGACGACGGCGTTGGCCGGGATCGACGACAGATCGAAGCGCAGCAGCGCCTCGTTCTTCGCGCTCACCCGCAACGTCTTCCGGGCGCCGAAGTTGGTGGTCAAGGCCGCGGCCGAGAGGGTGGTGTCGGCGACCGTGCCGAAGGTCCCCCGCCGGATGGTCACCGTCCGGGTCAGCGCCGCGGCGCTGGTGCCGACCTGCGGCTCGTCCGTCTCGAGGCACGCGGACAGCGCCGCGGCCGCGAACATCATCGACACGATGATTCCGTGTTTCACGTATGACTCCCTCGCGTACCCCGCGTACGCCTCCCGCAACCTGGCACCGCGCGACCCACGCGAACAGGGGTCAAAAATGATCAGGCGGCGGCGAGCTCGGAGCGCCAGAGCTCGTCGACCAGGGCGTCGATCGCGCGCGCCAGCACGCGGCGGTAGGTCGGGAACGACAGGCCGAGCTGCTCGGCGAGCACCGGGCCCTTGGCGGCGACGGCCTCGCCGAACGTGGCCTCGAGCGCCGCGCGCGGGCCGGGACCGAGCGCGCCGGCGGACGCGCGGATGACCGCCGCGTCGATCCAGCTCCGCAGCGCCGCGACGCGGGCGGCCGGGTTCGCGCGCACGGCCACCATCGCGGTGACGGCGCGCGCGTGGAGGAGCGGGTTGCGCAGGAGCTCGCGGTGCCTCGGCTCGCGCCACAACCGGCGCAGCGCGCGGCGGACCTCGACCGCGAACCGCTCGCGCTCGAGCAGCACCGGCTGCGGCGCGACCAGCGGCCGCACCGGTCCGCTCGGGGACGCCTCGAGCCGCGCGGCGAGCCGGGTGCCGTACTCGCTGCGCGGGATCAGGCGGTGGTCGTTGCCGAACATCCCGAGCGCGACGCGCCCGGTGTCGTAGTCGAGGGCCGGGAACCGCTGGAGGTTGAAGTAGGCGAAGAACGGCGCCCAGAAGTCGGGGTTGGCGAAGCCCGCGCCGGACCAGCCGAGCTTCGGCCGCATCAGCCCCTCGCGCAGCATGCTGTGCGAGACGAGGTTCCAGATCGGCGACGGTGCGTGGTGGGCCTCGGCCGACATCCACGACCGGAACAGCAGCGCGCCTTCGCCGTGGGCGCACGGGCCGTCCGGCGCCGTCACGCTCCGCCACACCGCCGCGCTCACCGGATCGGCCTCGAGCTGCGGGGCGGTGGCGCGCTCGAGCGCGACCATGACGAGGAAGCCGGCCGGACGTCCGACCCGGTCGCGGTAGACGATGGTGTCGGCGGGCCGGCGGACGATCCACGGCAGGACGAGCGCCGCCGAGCGGTCGCCCTCGTGACGGCGGAGCGCCGCGTCGAGCACGTCGAGGTCCGCCGGGCCGGCCTCGTCGACGTAGTGCTCGCACGCGGCCCAGTCGAGGCCGAGCTGCGCCATCGGGTTGAAGCGATGGAGGTAGCTGAGGTCGTCGAGCACGCCGAGCTGCTCGCCGACGGGCGCCTGGAAGAAGCGCGCGAAGCCGTCGTGGTGGGCGCGGAGGACGAGCGTGTCGAACCAGGCCGGGTCGCGCCAGCGCAGCTCGGCCACCACCACCTCGCGCGCGAAGTCGTGCAGGTAGATCGCGTGGCGGCCGCGCTGCATGACGGTCCGCGACCCGAGCCACGCGAACAGCTCGCCGACGTCGCGCTGCTCGAGCAGCGCGGCGAGGCGGGCCTCGGTGAGCGAGCGGACCACCGACGCCGCCTCCAGCGCCCGGCGGCGCGCCGGCGACAGCACCTCCGACAAGAGCCGGCGGACGAGCCGGTGCAGCATGCCGGCGTCGTCGACGACGTCGCCGGCGACGGCTCGATCGGCGGACAGCTCGCCGATCATCGTCAGCGCGAGCGGGTGACCACCGGTCAGCGCCAGCGCCGGCGCGTGGTGCTCGGCCGCCACGCCGTGGGTGGCGAGCAGGCGGACGGCGTCCTCGCGGCCGAGGTTGCGCAGCGGCAGCTCGAGGGTGCGGCGGCCGCGCGCGGCGGCGACCTCGGCCCAGCGCGGCGCCGGTCCGAGCCGGCCGGCGAGCACCAGGGTCGACGCGGAGGGCAGCGCGGACCACACCTCGCGCTGCATCCAGTCGTCGATGCTGGCGAGGAGCTCGTAGGTGTCGACGACGACCACGGTCGGCGCGCTGTCATCGACGCCGCCGACGGCGTGGAGCGCCGCGCGGAACGTCCGCGGCGACGGCGGGAAGTCGCGCGCGTCGAGCTGACGAACGCGCCGGCCCGCGGCGCGCGCGGTCTCGACGAGCGCGCGCAGCAGGGTGGACTTGCCGACCCCGGCGGGGCCGTGCACGAACACCAGCCCGACGCCGTCGTCGAGCGCGGCCGCGAACGCCTCGCGCTCGGTGCGACGGCCGACGATCGACTCCGGCAACGCCACCGCCATGAACGATCAGCATCGGCGGCGCGGGGCGATCCCGTCAAGCCGGCGCGTGGTGGCGTCGGTCACGTCGACGCGGCTGCGTGGCTCGCCTATCGGCGGCGTCTGGAGGGCTTGCGGCCGAGGAGGCGATCCCAGAAGCCCTGCGGCTGGTAGCCGTCGTCGAGATCGTGGAAGGAGTCGGCCGGCGGGGCGCTGGTGCCGTCCGGGGCCTGGAGGCCGGCCTTGAAGAAGGCCTCCTCCTCGTCGGTGAAGGCGGCGGTCGCGGCGTGGGCGACCGAGGCGGCATCGGCGCGGGCGCCGTCGGCCTCGGCGCCCATCGTCGACAGGCGGATGCTGGTGGAGGCGCTGCTCGGCTGGTCGCCGCGGGCGGTGTGCGCGTCGGTGGCGGCGCTGGTGGCGGCGGCGGCGAGCCGGGCCGCGTCGGCGCGGGCGACGGCGACGTGGTCCTTGACGGTCGGATCGTCGTCGAGGATCGCCGGGCCGCCCTTCGGCTTGTCCCTGTCCTTCGCCTTCGCGTCGTCGCCGGGCTTGCCCTTGTCCTTGTGGCGGCCCTTCTGGCGGGCCTCTTCCTCGGCCTTCTGCTTGGCCTTCTTCGCGTCCTCGTCGGCCTTCTGCTTGGCCTTCTTCGCGTCCTCGTCGGCCTTCTGCTTCGCCTTCGCGTCGGCTTCGGCCTTGGCCTTCTTCGCGTCCTCGTCGGCCTTCTGCTTCGCCTTCGCGTCGGCGTCTGCTTTTGCCTTCGCGTCAGCGTCTGCCTTGGCCTTCTTGGCGTCTTCGTCGGCCTTCTGCTTGGCCTTTGCGTCGGCTTCGGCCTTCGCCTTCGCGTCGGATTCGGCTTTCGCCTTTGCGTCGGCTTCGGCCTTGGCCTTCGCGTCCGCGTCTGCCTTGGCCTTCGCGTCCGCGTCCGCCTTGGCCTTCGCGTCAGCGTCTGCCTTCGCCTTCTTCGCGTCCTCGTCGGCCTTCTGCTTGGCCTTCGCGTCAGCGTCTGCCTTCGCCTTCTTCGCGTCCTCTTCGGCCTTCTGCTTGGCCTTCGCGTCGACCTCCGCCTTCGCCTTTGCCTCCGCGTCGGCCTTGGCCTTCGCGTCGGCCTTGGCCTTCGCGTCGGCTTCCGCCTTCGCCTTCGCACGAGCGCGGGCTTCCTCTTCGGCCTTCGCCTTTGCGCGCGCCAGCTCCTCCGCCTTCGCGTTGAGGCGCGCCTTGCCGTCGGCTTCCGCCTTCGCCTTCGCGCGCGCCTCTTCCTCCGCCCTGGCCTTGGCCGCCTTCGCGCGCGCCTCTTCCTCCGCCCTGGCCTTCGCCGCCTTCGCGCGCGCCTCCTCCTCGGCCCGCCGCGCGGCGCGCGACTTCTGCTCCCCCTTGCCGCCGCGGTTGCGCGCCTCCTCCTCCGCCTTGGCCTTCGCCGCCTTCGCCTTCGCCGCCTCTTCGTCCGCCCTCGCCCTGGCCTTCGCCGCCTCCTCCTCGCCCCTGGCCTTCGCGGTCGCGGTCGTCCCCTTCGCCGCCGCCTCCTCCGCGGCCGCCTTCGCCTTCGCGATCGCGTCCGTCTCCTCCTTCGCCAGGAAGATCCGGTCGCGCGACCCCGGGTCCGTCAACAGCTCCAGCTTCTCCCGCGCCTCCTCCCGGCTGGTCCGGTTCGGCACCGGCCGCATCGTGATCTCGCCCTTCGCCACCGACGACGGCACCACCGGCGACAAGAGCGAGCTGTCGAGCCCCTGCGTCCTCGGCGTCAGCGTGCTCCAGTCGACCTCGACCGACGCCGGCTGCGCCACCGCGATGACCCCGCTCGGCCGTCCCTTCTTCTTGCCCTTCTTGCCCTGCGACGCCGGCCCGCTCCGCTCGGGCACCACCGCCCGCGGCAGCTCCTCCGACGAGCCGACCAGCCACTCCTCGAGCGCGAGCAGCGTGCGGTGCGCGACCCGCCCGCGCGTCCCCGACACCCGCCGCAAGAGGCCGACCTCGTGCGCGCGCGACGCGATCCGCAGCGTGTCGAGCACGCGGAACGGGCTGTCCTCGAGCGCGTCGGCCAGGTTGCGATGCCCGTCGAACAGCCGCAGCACGTCGATCACCTCGGCCGGCAGCGTCCCCGCCGCGCCGATCGCCTGCGGGTCCTGCCCGTAGATCGCCGCCGGCGACAGCGGCCCCGCCGCCTCGCGCAGGTCGTTCAGGAACTGCTCCGCCTGCGCCAGCGTGTCCGCCGTCGACAGCGGGATCTGCTGGCGTCGCACCACCAGCTCGTCGCGCAGCTCGAACCGCGCCTCGGTCCACAGGAGGAGCTGGTGCAGGGCCGACTGCCCGTGCAGGCTGCCGACCTGCGCCGACGTCACCTCGCCCTCGAAGAAGCGCAGCTCGCCGCGCCGCAGCCCGCGCACCATCATGAGCGTGCCGCTCACGCCGATCGCCGCGAGCGCGCGGATCAGATAGAAGACGCCGAACGCGCTGTCGAGATCGCCGTCCATCACGGCGCGGTTGTCGGGGCGGCGCCCGGCGAGCAGCCGCCCGACGGTGACGACGTCCCGCACGTACGCCGGCGCCTTCAGCACCGCGTCGGCGCCGGCCTTCATCGCCTCCGCGCGCGACACGCCGTTGCCGACGTAGAGCAGCGGCGGATCGCCTTCCCCGTGCTCGGCGATCGTCTCGGCGACCACCTCGATCAGCGCCTCGACGATCGCGCGGTCGTGCGCGTCGTCGTCGGCGCGCAGCACCACCAGCCCGACCTCGTCGAGCAGCTCGATCGCGTCGTCGGCGGTGCCGGCGAGGGCGACCTCGATCCCCTCGCGTTCGAACCCGAGTCGGAATCCCTCGGCCGCCCGCCGATCGGCGGTCACGACCAGCACTTTGGAAGTGGGCGCCATGACGGAAGAAAGCGCCCCGGAGTATAACCATGGGCGGGCACCCCGCAGGCGGGGAAAGCGCCCACCTTTTCAGATCCCGCGCCCGTGCTCGTCCTCGACATCCTCCACGGCTCCGCGGCGCGGCCGCTCTACGAGCTGTCGGCGCCGGTGGTGACGCTCGGGCGCGCCCCGACCAACACGGTCGTGCTGACCGACTACCACCTGTCGGGCGAGCACGCGCAGATCGCGCGCGAGGGCGCCGGCTACGTCTTCCGCGATCTGCGGTCGACCAACGGCTCGGTCGTCGAGCGCGGCGGCACCCGCATCGTCGTCGACGCCAGCCGCCGCCACGAGCTCGGACTCGAGTCGGGCGACGTGCTCTTGCTCGGCGACGTCCGCGCGCCGGTCCGGATCCGCGTGCGCATCACCGCCGCCGAGGACGCCGACCTCGCGGATCGCCTGATCGCGACCCGCTCGATCGTCGACCTGCCGCAGGTGCGCGACCAGCTCGAGCACGATCCGGTCAGCGCGCTGCGCGTCTACAAGGCGCTACAGCCGCTGTCGGGCCGGCTCGACCAGGCGGCCGTGCTCGACGCCGTCGCCGACGCGATCTTCGAGGTCGTCTCGCGCGCGACCCACGTCACCGTGCTGCTCCGCTCGGAGAGCGACAAGGATCGCTTCACGCTGGCCTTGCAGCGCGAGCGCGCCGCCGCCGCGGGGTCGGCGCCGGCGCCCGGCGGCGATCCCGTCCGCGCCAGCCGCGCGATCCTGCGCCGGGTCCTCTCCGACGCCGCCGCGATCCTGACGGCCAACGCGCAGGAGGAGATCTCCAGCTCCGAGTCGATCCTCGGCGGGCGCATCCTGTCGGTGATCGCCGTCCCGCTCTGGCGCGGCGAGGAGATCATCGGCGTCCTCGAGGCCGACAACCGCCACACCGCCGGCATGTTCGACGAGAACGACCTCGAGGTGTCGCTGCTGGTCGGCGCGCAGGCGGCGCTCGCCCTCGACAACGCCGCGCTCGTCTCGCGCCTGCGCCTCGCCGAGGAGCGCGCCCGCGGCGAGAACGTCTACCTGAAGAAGCGCGACGAGAAGCTGCGGGTGCCGACGATCGTCGGCAACTCGACCGCGATGCAGCAGGTGTTCGCGCAGCTCGACAAGGTGATCGACACCCGCGCGACCGTCTGCATCGAGGGCGAGACCGGCACCGGCAAGGAGCTGATCGCCAGCGCGATCCACCATCGCTCGCAGCGGCGCGACCACATGTTCGTCGCGCAGAACTGCGCGGCGTTGCCGGAGAACCTGCTCGAGAGCGAGCTGTTCGGCCACAAGCGCGGCGCGTTCACCTCCGCCGACTCCGACAAGAAGGGCCTGTTCGAGATCGCCGACGGCGGCACGCTCTTCCTCGACGAGGTCGGCGAGATGCCGGTGTCCTTGCAGGCCAAGCTCCTGCGCGTCCTGCAGGAGGGGACGATCCGCGCGGTCGGCGCGACGAGCGAGAAGCAGGTCGACGTGCGCATCATCTGCGCGACGAACCGCGACCTCGCCGCCGAGGTCGAGAAGGGCCGCTTCCGCCAGGACCTCTACTACCGGCTGATGGTGTTCCCGATCCGGTTGCCGCCGCTGCGCGAGCGCCGCGAGGACATCCCGCTGCTCGCCCGCCACTTCCTCGAGCGTTACGCGGCCGAGTACCGCGTGGAGCTGCCCGGCTTCTCGGCGGAGGCCGAGGCGGCGCTGTCGAGCTATGCGTGGCCGGGCAACATCCGCGAGCTCGAGAACGAGGTCCAGCGCCTGGTCATCCAGGCCGAGCCCGGCTGCTGGATCGAGGTGACGGACCTGTCGCCGCGGCTCCGCAAGATCGAGGGCACGGTCGCCAAGGTCGCGCCGAAGAAGGGGACGCTGAAGGAGATGATGGACCAGGTCGAGCGCTGGCTCATCTCCGAGGCGCTGCGCGACCACGGCGGCAACAAGACGCGCACCGCCGCCACGCTGGGCATCACGCGCGAGGGCCTGCACAAGAAGCTCGACAAGCTCGGCCTGTAGCTCCGAGCCGAGCCCCGACGGGGTCAGGCGCAGGCGGCGGTGGGGGCGAGGGGTGGTCGGGCGCCGCAGCGGCAGAGGAGTACGGCGGGCCGCTCGATGTCACGCGCCATTGACCGGTAGGATGGCGACGATGCGCCTCGCGATCGTCGCCGTCCTCGCCGCTGCCGCAGCGGCGGCCTGCCACCCGACCCCGCCACCGACCCCGCCACCGGCCCCGGCGCCGGCGGCCGCCGCTGCCCCGCCATCCGGCCCGTCGGCGCCACCGGCGGCCGCCGGGCAC
Organism: Kofleriaceae bacterium; assembly: GCA_035546475.1. Classification (GTDB taxonomy): domain Bacteria; phylum Myxococcota_A; class Polyangia; order Haliangiales; family Haliangiaceae; genus UBA2376. The sequence goes on along the minus strand of DASZXE010000558.1, from coordinate 4,778 downwards.
GACGAGGCCACGGTGGTCGCGCGCAGCGAGGCCTTCTTCCGCGCGGTCGACGGCGCGGACGCCACCGCGGTCGACGCGATGCTGGCGGCCGACTTCCTGCGCGTGATCTCGTCGCGCTTCTACAGCCGCGAGCAGACCCTCGGCCCGCTGCGCGCGCGTCAAGGGCAGGCGTACCCGCGCTTCAGCGATCGCAGCTTCGAGCTCGCCAAGGTGCGGTTCTTCGGCGACACCGCGGTGTTCACCGGCGAGTCGACGGTCGCGGTCGCGCGGGCCGCCGACGATCCGCCGCGTCCGCTCGAACGCACCGAGAGCCTCACGTGGACCTGGCAGGACGGCGCCTGGAAGCTGGCGAGCTGGGACGAGCTGATCTCCGGCCCCGAGGCGGAGGCGCTCCTGTGGAACGAGACCTTCCGCACCTCGACGATGTTCGATCTCGCGCCCAACAAGTTCCTCGTCGAGGCCGTGCGCGGCCGCAAGCCGGGCACCGCGCTCGATGTCGGCATGGGCCAGGGCCGCAACGCGCTCTACCTGGCGACCCAGGGCTGGGACGTCACCGGCATCGACATCTCCGACGAGGGCATCCGCCAGGCCCTCGAGGCCGCGCGCGCCGCCAAGGTCGACCTCCACACCGAGATCGCCGACCACGAGACGTGGGACTGGGGCGAGAAGCGCTGGGACCTGATCGCGTTCCTCTACATGGGCGCGCAGCCGCCGGTCGACAAGATCCGCCGCGCGCTCAAGCCGGGTGGCATCGTGGTCATCGAGTTCTTCCTCACCGGCGCGAACGCGGGCAGCGGCGTCGGCGCGTTCAAGCCGGGCGAGCTGCGGGCGATGTTCGCCGACGGCTTCGACATCGTGCGCTACGAGGAGGTCGAGGCGCAGGCGGACTGGACCCGCCGGGTGGTGCCGCTCGCGCGCCTGGTCGCCGCCAGGCGGTAGCGCCTCACGCGGCGCGGCGCTGGCGGCTCGCGCGGCAGGCTCGACGAGCTCGGACCGAGCTCGACGACCGCGAACCGGGCCCGATGGCATTCTGGGAAGTCAGAACGACTCCCGGATTCACGCTTCATCCCGCTGCGTGCAACCTCGGAGGGACGCGGGAGTTGCCCTCCGTCGTGGCCGCGCATTTGCTGGAGCGGCTGGATGTGTTCTTCTCCTTCGACAGTCAGTCGGAGGCCCTCGTGAGCCTGGGCCGCATCCTGATCCGCGATGACCACGACACCATCCGCACCTCGGTGTCGACCTCGGCGGCGCCGGTTCCTCGACGCCGCCGACCTGCGCGTGAAGGCGGCCGTGCCCGAGTCCATCGACCGTGCGCGCGCCCCGTCGGGCCCGTTCGGGATCGCCAGCCTGGAGGAGAACGAGCGCCACCTCGTGCGCGTGCTCGACGCCCGCAGGGGCCGCGCCGCCGCCGCCGCCCACGCGCTCGGCGTCCCGCGGTCCTCGCTCTGCCAGCGCCTCGAGCGGCCCGGCGTCCCTCTCGGCCGTGACTCGTCCCCGTGATGCGCGGGCGCGGCATGGTTGCCTGGCGTGGGCCTCGGCCTCGGCGATGGGCCCGGTCGCTCGCGCAGGCCGTGGGCTTCGGCGTGCTCGCCGTCGTGCTCGGTCTGCTCCGGCTCAAGCTGCCCGGCACCAACTCCATCGCGACCGACCTGAGCGAGACGGCGATGATCGGCAGCGCCTTCGTGCTCGCGAGCCCGTGGCTCACGCTCGTTCCCTGCGCCATCCAGGCGCTCAACACCGTGCCGGGCGCGTTCTTCGTCCACCCCGACAGCACCAACACCTTCGTGATGCACGCGGTGGCGGTCCCGGCGGCGTGGTGGGCCCACCGCGCGCTCTCGCGGCGCGGGCTGAGCCATCTCCGACTCGGGCTCGCCTGGGCGGCGTTCGTCGTCGTGTACTACTACGGTCTCCTGGTCCCGGCGCTGGTCGCGTCGAACTGGCTCTTTCAGACAGCGACCGCGGCGCGATTCCCGGGTCCGGGTGGCCTCTACCTCTCGATCGCCCGCGCCTGGCGCTTCGAGATGGTGTTCACCGCCGGCGTCACCTCGCTCGCGTTCATCACCGAGCAGGAGCTCCGGCGACGTCGCGCCGCCGAGGAGCGCCTGCGCGAGGCGCTCGAGGCCCAGGAGGCGCTGCTGGCGGCGGCGCCGGTGGCGATCTTCAGCGTCTCGCCTGCCGGCCACGTCGCGTCGTGGAACGCCGCCGCCGAGCAGCTCTTCGGGCGGACCGCCGCGCAAGCCAGAGGGGGCCCGTCGCCTCGCGTTCGCCGCGCGGGCGCACGGGCCGACGACCACGGCTCCCTGGTCGATGGGGTGGTGGCGGGCGCGCCGCTGCTCGGCGTCGACGGCGAGATCGAGGTCGTCGGGCGCGCTATCCCGGTCGCCGTCTTCGGCGCGCCCCTGCGGGACGCGGCGGGCGATCCGGCCGGAGCCGTCGTCCTCGTCGAGGATCTGCGGGATCGGCTGGCGCTCCGCGCCAAGGTGCAGGAGAGCGCGACCATGAGCGCCCTCGGCCAGCTCGTCGGTGGCCTCGCCCACGAGCTGCGCAACCCGCTGTTCGGCCTCAGCGCCGTGCTCGACGCGCTCGGCCCGCGGCTCACCGGCGATCCGCGCCTCGAGCAGCTCGACCGGGCGTTGCGCGGCCAGGTGGGCCACCTGACGGCCCTCGTCACCGACCTGCTCGACTACGGCAAGGCCGGCGGCGGAGAGGCGCTGACGGCGGCCTCCGTCGAGCTGCCGCTCTTCCATGCGCTCGCGGACTGCGCGGCCCAGGCCGCCGCCGGCGGCGTCAGCCTCGACGTCGCGGTGCCGGCGGGCCTGCCGGCGGTGCCGATGGACGCGCTGCGGCTGGTGCAGGTGTTCCGCAACCTCATCCAGAACGCGATCGCCTTCTCGCCGCCGGGCGCCTCCGTGCGCATCGAGGCGGCCGCGCGGCGCGCCGGCGACGACGGCGCCGAGCGCCTCGGAGGCGGCGACGCGGGCATCGCCAGCGGTCGTGACGCGGACGGCGCCGAACGGCGCGACCTCGTGCGCGTGGTGGTGCTCGACCGCGGTCGGGGGATTCCGCCGGAAGACCTGGCGCGGGTCTTCGATCCGTTCTTCAGCCGCCGGAGCGGCGGCACCGGGCTGGGGCTCTCGATCGTGCGCCGGATCGTCGACCACCACGGCGGGACCGTGGAGGCCGGGAACCGCGAAGGCGGCGGAGCCTGCGTCACGGTCTGGCTGCCGGCGGAAGCGCCGCGTTTCGGGTGAGCCGAGGCCGAGCCGGGCGGCGCGGGTCAGGCCTGGAAGATGCTGGGGTCGGCGGGGACGCCGCGCTGCGCGAGCTCGGGCCAGAAGGCGGGTGTGGCGCCGGTCGCGCCGAAGCCGCCGTCGCGGCGGAAGGCGAACAGCGCCTGGGTGTCGAAGCCGTCCTCGCCGACGCCGCGGACCTCCTCGATCGCGACGATGCGCGAGCCGCCGTCGGCGAGGCGCGCCACGTGGACGACGATGTCGGCCGCGGTCGCGACCAGCTCGCGCACCGCCGCCTCGGGGCCCGCCTCGGCGATGCGCGCGAGGCTGGTCCAGCGGGCGAGCGCCGCCTGCACGCCGTCGGCCGCGATCGCGACGACCGCGCCCTCGACGCCGCCGGCCAGCGCCGACGCGAGCGGGAACGCCTCGCGGCCCTGCACGTCGCCGATGACGAGCCGGTCGGGCGCGAGCCGGAGCGCGATACGCAGCAGCGCCCCGAGATCGCCGGCGACCGACGCCTCGAGCGCGACCCACTCGTCGCGGTCGAGCGCCAGCTCGGCGACGTCCTCGATCGTCACGACCCGCTCGCCGGGCGGCGAGGCCGCCGCCAGCGCGGCGACCAGCGCCGTCTTGCCGACGCCGGGCGCGCCGCACACGACGAGGTTGCGCCGGGCGCCGATGCAGGTCGTCAGGAACGAGGCCATCGCGTCGGACAGCGTGCCCGCGGCGACCAGGTCCGCCAGCGTGCGGCGGACGCGGCGCGGCTTGCGCAGGGTCAGGCTCGGCCCGAGCAGCGCCGCCGGCGGCAGCGCCGCGGTCAGCCGCGCGCCGTCGCGCAGCCGGAGGTCGATCAGCGGCCCGACCTCGTCGAGGCGGCGGCCGAGCGGCGCGAGCAGCCGCGCGAGCACGCGGTAGAGCACGTCGTCGCTCGAGAAGGCCTTGCCCGAGCCGCGCCACGCGCCGTCCTTGGCGACCGCGATGCGATCGCGGCGCTCCACCCGGATCTCGTCGATCCCCTCGTCGGCGAGCAGGTCCTCGAGCGGCCCGAGGCCGAGCGCCTCGTTGAGCGTCTCCTTCACCAGCGTGGTCGAATCGATCGAGCGCGGCAGCTCGCCGGAGCTGCCGAGGTTGTCGACGAGATCCGTGGTCGCGCGCTCGGCGCGGCGCCACAGCTCCTCGTCGGCGAACGCGTCGGCGGCGAGGCTGTCGAGGCCGAGCTGCGCGCGCAGGCGCTCGAGCACGCGCGTCTGCAGGTCGATGAGCTTGATCGTGCGCTGATCGAGCGGCTCGAGGACGACGCCGCGCCGGCGCGGTCCGCTGACCGGTCGCATCGGCACCGCCTTCGCGGCGGCCTCGGGCGCGCGCGGGCGCGGCAGCGGCGCCATCGACGCGATCGCGTTGCGGACGTCGGACGACTGCAGGTTGCCCGGCACCAGCGTCGGGCTCGGGCCCGGTGCCGGCGGCGCGGGCGCCAGGTGCGAGGGCAGCGGCATCGGCGGCGGCGGGCCGGGCGGCACGACCGACGTCGGCGCGGGGGCCGGGGCGATC
>DASZXE010000557.1:0-8333 GCA_035546475.1 Kofleriaceae bacterium | reverse complement strand
AGCCGCCGCCGCCGGCCCACCGTACGCCGCCACCGCCTGCGCCACCGGCGGGGCCACCGGCTGCGCCACCGCCGCGCCGCGCAGCGCCGCCAGCTCGTCGATCGACACGTGGACCGTCGGCAGCCCCTCGTTGCTCTCGCGCGCCGCCGCCCCGGCCGCGCGCCCCGCCGACGGCGGCGCCATCCCGAGCTGCTCCGGCGTCGCCACCATCGTGTGGCCCGACTTCCCCGCCTGCGCGCGGCGCGTGCGGAACGCCTCGTACGCCGCCGCGTGGCCGCGCAGGTCCTCGAGCGCGTGCGCCAGGTCGGTCACCGACTGGAACCGATCCTCGCGCGCCTTCTCCATCATCCGCAGGCACAGCGCCTCCCACTCGGGCGGGATCGCCGGGTTGCGCTCGCGCGGCGGCTGCGGCGCGTGGAACATCTGGTGCAGCAGCACCTCGCCGAGGTCGCCCTCGAACGGCAGCGTGCCGGTCAGCATCTCGTAGAGCATCACGCCGAGCGAGTAGATGTCGCTCCGGTGATCGATGTGGCCCTTGCCCTCGCACTGCTCGGGGCTCATGTACGCGGGCGTGCCGAGCACCATGCCCATCATCGTCTTGTGACCGTCCATGCCGGGCGCGGTCAGCTTGGCGGTGCCGAAGTCGAGCACCTTCACGAACAGCGGATCGAACGTGCGGCTGCACAGGAACACGTTCGACGGCTTGAGGTCGCGGTGGATGATGCCCTTGCCGTGGCTGGCGACCAGCGCCGAGCAGACCTGGCTCATGATGTGGGTGATGTCGTCGAGCGACAGGCCGCCCTCGTGCAGCCGCTTGTCGAGGCTCACGCCCTCGAGGCACTCCATCATCAGGTACGGCGGCCGGCCCGGCACGTTGTCGAGGTGGCCGAAGTCGATGATCGAGATGATGTTCGGGTGGCCGATCTCGGCGGCCGCCTTCGCCTCCTGGAAGAAGCGCGCGACCTGGTCGGGATCCTGCGCCTGCTCCTCGTGCAGCACCTTGATCGCGACGGTGCGCTCGATCAGCGTGTGGGCGCACAGGTAGACGGTGCCGGTGCCGCCCGCGCCCAGCTCCTTCTGCACGACGTAGCTGCCGATCCGCTGCCCGACGAGGTTCACCGCCGGATCATCGCACGATCCTCGCGGCTCCGGCCGCTCCGGGCGGCGCCGCCGCTGTACCCTCGGCCCGATGTCGACCTCCACCTCCGCGCGCGGCGCCGACATCACGGCCGTCGCGCGCAAGCTCGGGCTGCCCGCCGAGGCGGTGCTGCCGTACGGCCTCGACAAGGCCAAGATCGATCGCGGCCGGCTCGGCGCGTTGCCGCCGCGCGGCCGGCTGGTGCTGGTCACCGGCATGACGCCGACCGCCGCCGGCGAGGGCAAGACCACGACGTCGATCGGCCTCGCCGACGGGCTCGCGCGGCGCGGGCAGCAGGCGATCGTCGTCCTCCGCGAGCCGTCGCTCGGGCCGTGCTTCGGCCAGAAGGGCGGCGGCACCGGCTTCGGCCGGGCGCGCCTCGTCCCGTCGGCCGACATCAACCTGCACTTCACCGGCGACTTCCACGCGGTGACGTCCGCGCACAACCTGCTCGCCGCGCTCGTCGACAACCACCTCCACCACGGCCGCACGCCGGCGCTCGATCCGGCGCGGGTGAGCTGGCGGCGCGTCCTCGACGTCAACGATCGCGCGCTGCGCACCGTCGAGCTCGCCCGCGGCAAGGGCAACGGGCCGGCGCACGAGGGCGGCTTCGACATCACCGCCGCGTCGGAGGTGATGGCGATCCTCGCGCTGGCCGGCGACCGCGACGACCTGCGGGCGCGGCTGGCGCGCATCGTCGTCGGCCGCGGTCTCGACGGCGAGCCGGTCACCGCCGGCCAGCTCCGTGCGGTCGGCGCGATGATGGCGCTGCTCCGCGACGCGCTGCACCCGAACCTGGTGCAGACCACCGAGGGCACGCCCGCGCTCGTCCACGCCGGCCCGTTCGCCAACATCGCCCACGGCACGTCGAGCGTCGTCGCCGCCCGGCTCGGCCTCGGCCTCGCCGACTGGGCGATCACCGAGTGCGGCTTCGGCTTCGATCTCGGCGGCGAGAAGTTCTTCGACATCGTCGGCCCGCAGGCGGGGCTCGCGCCGGCGGTCGTCGTCGTCGTCGCGACGACCAAGGCGCTCAAGCTGCACGGCGGCCGCCCGGCCGACCGGCTCGGCGAGCGCGACCCCGACGCCGTCGCCGCCGGGCTGCCCAACCTGGCCCGCCACCTCGAGAACGTGGCGCTGTTCGGCCGGCCCGCCGTCGTGGGGCTGAACCAGTTCCCGGGCGATCACGCCGACGAGCACGAGGTCGTGCGCCGCTTCTGCGAGGAGCGCGGCGTGCCGTTCGCCGTGCAGGACGCGGCCGCCCACGGCGGCGTCGCCGCGACGGAGCTCGCCGACCGCGTCATGGAGACGGCGCTCACCGATCCGCAGCCGGCGACGCCGCTCTACGCGCTCGACGATCCGCTGGCCGGCAAGATCGAGGCGATCGCGACGAAGATCTACCGCGCGCGCAAGGTCGTCTTCACCGACGCCGCCAACGTCACGCTGGCCGGCCTCGAGCGCGACGGCTTCAGCCGCCTGCGTGTCTGCATGGCGAAGACGCAGTCGTCGTTCTCCGACGACCCGACGAAGCTGAACGCGCCGAGCGAGTTCGATCTCACGATCCGCGACCTCGAGCTGGCGGCCGGCGCCGGGTTCATCGTGGCGCTCACCGGGGCGATGATGCGCATGCCGGGGTTGCCGAGGGAGCCGCGCGCCTTCGACATCGACCTGGTCGGCGACGAGATCGTGGGCGTCGGGTAGGCTCGGAGTAGCGCCCGCGCGCACGGCACCGTGCGCACGGGGGCAGGGGCGCGCGGAGTTGCTACCCTTCCTTCGCCGGCCGGTCGTTCGTCATGCTGAACTACAACCACCTCTTCTACTTCCACATCGTCGCCAGCGAGGGCTCGGTGGCGCGGGCCGCCGAGCGGCTCGGCGTCACCCAGCCGACGATCAGCGAGCAGGTGCGCGCGCTCGAGCGGGCGATCGGCATCACGCTGTTCGACCGCACCCCGTCGGGCCTCAAGCTCACCGACGAGGGCCGGCTCGCGTACGAGCACACGTCGGTCATGTTCCGCTACGGCGAGCGCCTGATCGAGGCGCTCGGCCAGACGCCGGCGATGCCGCGCACGCTGCGGGTCGGCCTGTCGGCGGCGGTCGCGCGCTCGACGTCCGCAGGCTTCCTGTCACCGCTGTTCGCGCTCGCCGACTGCACGCCGAGCGTGCGCACCGCCGACGCCGCCGAGCTCTTGCGCGACCTGCGCGGCAGCGAGCTCGACCTCGTGCTGACCGAGACCGAGCCGCCGGAGCCGACGCGCGCCGGCATCGAGATCGTGACGCTCGACCGGCCGAAGCTGGTCGCGGTCGCGCAGCCGACCGTGGTCCCGTCGGCGTCGTGGGAGAACGTGTCGGTCGTCCACTACCGGCCGAGCTCGGCGTTCCACTGGGACGTCGAGGGCTTCCTCGACCAGCACAAGCTGCGGCCGCGGATCGCCGCCGAGGCCGACGACGCGCTCCTCTTGCTCGAGGCGGCGTGCCGCGGCGGCTTCGTCGCGTTCGTGCCGCGCTCGCTCGCGCGCGACAGCGTCGCCGCCGGGCGCCTGCGCGTCGTCGAGGCGCTGCCGGCCGGCAGCGCGGCCGTGCACGCGCTCTACCGCGACAGCGCGAGCGCCGACCTCGCGCGCCGGGCGATCGAGGTGCTGCTCGACGCGGTTCACGCCGACGCCGCCGACTGACGATCGCCCGACGATCGCCCGACGATCGCCCCGAGGTCGTGGATAGGCGCACCCTTGTCCGCGGCCATGGCCACACCGAAGTTGCGTGTTGCCGTCGCCCGGTGCGCTTGGCGGGGCACGTCCGCTGGCGGAAGGATCCGCCGACGGCTTCAATGCTCAACTACAATCACCTGCACTACTTCCACGTGGTCGCGTCCGAGGGTTCGGTCGCGCGCGCGTCCGAGCGGCTGGGCGTGACCCAGCCGACGATCAGCGAACAGGTGCGCGCCCTCGAGCGCGCGATCGGCGTGACGCTCTTCGAGCGCACCGCCTCCGGCCTGCGCCTCACCGACGACGGCCGCATCGCCTACGAGCACACGTCGATCATGTTCCGCCAGGGCGAGCGGATGATCCACGCGCTCGGCCACCAGCCGCCGACCTTGCCGCGCGCGCTGCGGATCGGGCTGTCGGCCGGCGTCGTCCGCTCGACGACGGCGAGCTTCCTGTCGCCGGTCTTCGCGCTGCCCGGCTGCGTGACCAGCGTGCGCACCGGCGAGGCGGCCGACCTGCTCCAGGACCTGCGCGGCGGCGAGCTCGACCTCGTGCTCAGCGAGACCGAGCCGCCCGAGGCGACGCGCCGCGGCCTCGCGGTCGTCGTGCTCGACCGGCCGGTGCTGGTCGCGGTCGCCAAGCCGGACGTCGAGCCGGGCACGTCGTGGGAGAACGTGCCGTTCATCCACTACCGGCCGAGCTCGGCCTTCCACTGGGACGTGGCGGCGTTCCTCGAGCAGCGCGGGCTGCGGCCGCAGCTCGTCGCCGAGGCGGACGACGCGTCGCTCCTGCTCGAGGCCGCGTCGCAGGGCGGCTTCGCGACGTTCGTGCCGCGCGCGATCGCCCGCGACGCGCTGGCCCAGGGGCGGCTGCGGGTGCTGGCCACGCTGGAGCCGGGGCAGGCCGCGGTGCACGCCCTCTACCACGACGCCGCGGCGAGCGAGCTGGTGCAGCGCGCGATCGAGGTGCTGACGGTGTCGTCGCGACGGTCGGCGGCCGACAAGCCGCAGGGGCTCTTCTGCGTGCTGTGGACGGCCGATGCGCAGCTCGCGGCGCGGGCGCGCGAGCTCGGCAAGGAGCACCAGTTGCCGCTGGCGGCGGTCGACTCGATCGAGCTGCTCGCCGGCATCATCGCGAGCGTGGTGCCGACCCACCTGGTCGTCGACACCCGGCGCGGCACGCTCGACGCCGAGCTGGTGCTCGGGCCGCACCGCCGCGACGTGCGGATCGTGATGATCGACGGGACCGAGAGCGGGGTGGCGGCGATCCAGCGGATCGCGCGCGACGCCTGATCAGACGGCGCCGTCGATGACGAGCGTGGCGCCGTTGACGTAGCTGGCGCGGTCGGAGGCGAGGAAGGCGACCGCCTCGGCGGCCTCCTCGAGGCTGCCGACCCGGCGCAGCGCGCAGTGGCGGAGGTACTCCTCCTTGCGCTGCTCGGGCAGGTTGTCGGAGACGCCCTCGTCGAGGATGCCGGGCGCGATCGCGTTGACGGTGATGCCGTAGCGGCCGATCTCCTTCGCGAGCGACTCGGTGAAGCCCTTGAGCGCGGCCTTGGCGGTCGCGTAGTGCACCGGCGCCTGCATCATCTTCACGCCGGCGAGCGAGCTGACGTTGATGATGCGGCCGCGCCGCCGCTTGACCATGCCGCGCAGGACCGCCTGCGTGCAGAGGAACGCGCCCTTGACGTGCGTGCCGAGCATCCGGTCCCAGTCCTCCTCCTCCATGAGCGCGAGCGGGACGACCTGGCCGTGGCCGGCGTTGTTGACGAGGATGTCGATGCCGCCGCTCGCCTCGTCGACGGCGGCGACCATCGCGCGCACCGCGGCCTTGTCGGTGACCGAGGCCTGGTGGGCCCACGCGCGGCGGCCGAGCGCGTGCAGCTCGTCGACGGCGGCGGCGGCCGCGGTGTGATCGCGCGCGTAGTTGACCGCGACGTCGGCGCCCTCGCGGGCGAGCACCCGCGCGATCGCGCGCCCGAGCCCGCGCGATGAGCCGGTGACCAGCGCGACCTTGCCGTCGACCAGGCCCACTACGGAATGACCGGCAGGCGGACGAGGCTGGGCGCCTTGCCCCACGGCGCCCGCGGCGTGTGGGCGCCGCGCGCCGCGCCGCGGTGGAACATGTTGAAGCCGCACGCCGGCATGATCCGGCCGTCGAGCTGCGGGTAGTGGTGGCAGCACTTGCGCAGGCGCTCGAGGTCGAAGTCGTGGCGGTCCATGTAGTGGTGGAGGAAGATCGACTTCGACTGCGCCTCCGACAGCCGCAGCGCCTCGCGGGCGTCGACCGGGCGGGCGGGGAACATCTCGTCGACGGCGCGGCGCAGCGCCTTCAGGATCTCGTCGCCGCGCGGCAGCTCGTCGGACGTCGCGAAGACGTCGTGGATGACCTCGTGCAGCGCGTCCTCGACCTCGCTGTTGGCCGGCAGCGTCGCCGACGAGCGGAGGAGCGTCGAGTACTTCGTGAAGTCGACGAACCGCGCGAACGGCACCGCGTCGCCGGGGCCGAGCCGCAGCAGGTAGGTGAGCGACACGCACTGCGGGTGCGAGCAGGGCAGGGGGAAGAAGTCGCTCGCCGCGACCGCGCCGCCGGTCTGCTCGCCGATCCGCTGGATGACGCCGGGGATGGTCAGGCGATCCATCGGATCGTGGGCGAAGGCGCCGCCGCCCTGGCCGGTGTACGCCGCCGGCTGGAAGTTGAGCGAGAGGATGTGGTCCTCCTCGATCAGGAGCTGCACCGCGCGGCCGATCTGGTGATCGTTGACGCCGCGGGTCGCGACGAAGATGAGCTGCGTCGGGATCTGCAGCTCGCGCAGCGCGGCGAGCGCGGCGTCCTTCTCGGCCTGCAGGTCGCGGCCGCGGATCGCCCGGTGGACCTCGTCGTCGAAACCGTCGAGCTGGAGGCCGACGTAGGCGCCGGTGTCCTTGATCGCCCGGGCGAACGCGCGGTCCTTGCCGAGGCGGATGCCGTTGGTGATGAGGACGACGCGTCCGATCTCCGGACGGCTCGCGATCTTCAGCAGCTCGAGGATCTGCGGGTGGCTGGTCGGCTCGCCGCCGGAGATCGCGACCGACTCGCACTGGCCCTCGGCCTCGACCAGGCCGTCGATCAGCGTGGCGAAGTCGGCCGTCGACATGTGCGTCGAGTACTGGTTGTCGACGATGCAGATCGGGCACTCGAGGTTGCAGTGGTCGGTGACCTCGATGATCGGCAGGCAGGTGTGCTGCTCGTGATCGTCGCAGGTGCCGCAGTCGGTCGGGCAGCCGTGCTCGACGTGGCCGCGGAAGTGGAGCGGCTGGGTGCCGGCGCGGGCGAACGCGTACGCCTTCGCGTAGTAGGCGGCGTCCTCGGAGACCAGCGCCTCCGACGGGCCGCAGCGATCGCAGACCTTCTTGAAGTAGACCTTGCCGTCGCGGACGACGACGTCGGCGAGGATCAAGGCGAGGCAGCCGGGGCAGGTCGAGGTCGTCTGCTTGAAGAGGTGCTCGCCGGCGGTGGCCGGCTCGGCGCGGGCGACGAACTCGGCGACGTAAGCGGTGGCGTCGCCGTGGACCTGCCGCTCGGACTGTCCGCACGCCGGACAGAACAGCAGGTGGAAGACCTGGCCGTCGCGGAGCACGACGCGGGCCTCGACGGCGGCGCCGCAGCCGCCGCAGGTGTCCGGCGCGTGCGCGAAGAACGTGTGCGGCCGGTCGGGGCGGATCTGCGGATCGCAGCTCGTGCACTCCATGAGGCCGTGGTACCGCGGGGGCGCGGCCGGCGGCAAGCGACAAGGGCGCGGCGCGCGGGGCCGGCGCGGTGGTAGGTTCGCGGAGCCGGCGTGCGCTACATCCTCCTCGATCGGATCACCGAGCTCGCGCCGCCCGAGGTGGCGCGCGGCGTGAAGTGCGTGAGCCTGACCGACGACATCTTCGTCGATCACTTCCCCGGCCACCCGGTGATGCCGGGGGCGCTCCTCGTCGAGTCGATGGCGCAGCTCGCGGGCGTGCTGCTCGAGCAGACGATGCGCCTGCGTGGCCGCGCCGACCTGCACGCGCTGTTGACGATGGTCGACAAGGCGAAGTTCCGGCAGCTCGTGCGGCCGGGCGACCGGCTGGAGCTGGAGGCGCGGGTGGTGGCGGCGACCGAGGATGGCGGGCGCGCGCGGACGACGGCGCGCGGCGACGGCGGCCTCGCGGCGGAGGCCGAGCTCACGTTCGCGTTCGCGGTCGTGACGAACCCGATCGTGCTGGCGCGGCGGCGCGAGTTCCTCGACATCTGGCTGACGGGCTCGGCCGGGGAGCCGTAGCGTGCGAGCGGCCGCGCGGCGGAGGGTGCTCGTGCGCGGCGTCGGCGCGATCACGCCGCTCGGCGGCGACTGGCCGTCGTCGCGCGCGGCGCTGCTGCGAGGCGAGACCGCGGTGAGGCCGGTGACGCGGTTCGATGTCCGCGGCTTCCCGTCGATGGTGGCGGCGGCGATCGATCGGGCCTGGCCCGACGAGGATCGACGGTGGCCG
>DASZXE010000556.1:0-2235 GCA_035546475.1 Kofleriaceae bacterium | reverse complement strand
ACGCCGCCAGCATAGCGCGGCGGTCGCCCCGGTCCCACCCGCAGCAGCGTGCGACGCCTCGGTCCCGGCCGTCGCGGGGTGCGCTAGCCTGCGGTCGTGATCGTGTTCCTGCTCCACCGGGCGCCCGACGTCGACGCGGCGCGCGCGCTCGCCTGGCGCCTGCGCTGGCACGACTGCACGCCGACGGCGGTGTGGACGAGCCCGCACGAGCAGGCGGCGGCGACCGCCCGCATCCTCGTCGAGATCCTCGAGTGGCGCGGGCCGATCGAGCTCCGGCCGGCGCTGGCGCCGATCGAGCGCGACGCCGGCGCCGTCACCCGCGCGCTCGCCGGGCTCGACCCCGCCTCGACCGTCGTCCTCGTCGGCCACGAGCCGCTCCTGTCCGCGATCGGCCGCGAGCTCGACGCCGGCGAGACGCTGCCGCCGCTCGCCGAGGGCGAGGCGCTCCGCTTCGACGACGGCGAGCCCCGCTGGCGGTTCACCCACGACGGCGCCGCGCCGGTGCCGGGCCACGAGTGGCCGCGATGACCGACGCGCCCGCCGAGCGCCAGCTCCGCCTCACGATCGAGTACGACGGCCGCACCCTCGGCGGCTGGCAGCGGCAGGCCAACGCGCCGACGGTGCAGGCCCACCTCGAGGACACGCTCGCGCGCATCGTCCAGCACGAGGTGCGGGTCACCGGCGCGTCGCGCACCGACGCCGGCGTCCACGCGCTCGGCCAGGTCGCCGCGTTCCGCACCGCGCGGCCGATCGCGCCGTACAACCTGCGACGCGCGCTCAACAGCCTGTTGCCGCCGACGATCGCCGTCACCGACGTCGCCGAGGCGCCCGACGACTTCCACCCGCGCTTCTCGGCGACCGGCAAGCACTACCGCTACCTCGTCCTCGCCCGCCCCGACCGCGCGCCGCGCTGGGAGGGCTGGGCGTGGCACCGCCCGCAGCCGCTCGACCGCGAGGCGATGGCGCGCGCCGCCGCCGGCTTCCTCGGCGAGCACGACTTCCGCGGCTTCCGCGCGACGACCTGCACCGCGCGCACGACGCGCCGCCGCATCCACGCCCTCGACCTGTCGGCGCCGGCCCCCGAGCTGCTCGCCCTCGACGTGCGCGGCAACGCCTTCCTCCACAACATGGTGCGGATCATCGCCGGCACGCTCGTCGAGGTCGGGCTCGGCCGCCTCGACGCCGCGGCGATCCCCGACGTCATCGCCAGCGGCGAGCGCGCCCGCGCCGGCCCGACCGCGCCCGCCCACGGCCTGACCCTGATGAGCGTGAGCTACGATGGTCCCGGGGCCCGCGCCCGCCCCGCCCAGCCTGGCATGTAAGCTTCGGCAGCCCCCGGCGTTGAGGAAACGGCACTTGGTCTCCGAACCAGCCACAGCGGACGAGCTCGAGGACGAGCAACGCATGGTCGAGGAGGCCCAGCGCGGACGACTCGACGCCATGCGCCCCATCCTCGAACGCTACGCCCAGCCGCTGTACGCGACGGTGATCCTGCCCCGCCTCGGTGACGCCGCCTCGGCCGAGGACGTCCTCCGCGACACGCTCGCCACCGCGGTCGAGAAGATCGACCGCTTCACCTGGCAGGGCAAGACGATCTACCCGTGGCTGCGGCAGATCGCGATCAACAAGGTCTACGACGTCCATCGCCACGCCAAGCGGTCGCGCCGCCTGGCCGACGCGATGGCGCAGGAGACCACCGACGCCACCGACCCGACCACCGCCGCCGACGCCCAGCTCATGGCCGATCAGGAGCGCGCGCAGCACCGCAGCCGCATCGACGAGGTGCTGGCCACGTTGCCCGAGCGCTACCGGCAGGCGATCGAGCTGCGCCTGGTCCACGAGCTGTCGCGCGAGGAGTGCGCGCGCCGGCTCGAGGTGTCGGTCGGCACCTTCGATGTCGTCCTCCACCGCGCGGTCCGGTCGTTCCGCAAGAAGTTTGGCGAGCGACCGGCGCCCGGCGCGCCGTGACCCGAGGCACCCATGGCCCACGATCCTGACGCCCCCGACCCCCGCGATGCCGACGGCGAGCCGCTGTCCGATCCGCTGTCCGGCCCGGTGCCCGCGCCCGACGCGCCGCCCGAGCCGGCCGAGCGCGCGCGCGCCCGCGGCTTCGGCGACCTCGTCGACAAGGTGCTGGCCGGCCGCGCGCCGGCGGCGGTGCCCGCCGAGGACCGCGCGCTGCTCGAGGTCGCGACCGCGATCCGCGCGGCGACCCACCCGGTCGAGCTGTCGCCC
>DASZXE010000555.1:0-10816 GCA_035546475.1 Kofleriaceae bacterium | reverse complement strand
CGAGCGGGCGCGCACCTGCACCGCCTGCAAGTTCGCGTCGTACCCGCGGCTGTCGCCGGCGGTCATCGTGCTCGTCGAGCGCGACGGCCGCTGCCTGCTGGCGCGCAACGCCCGCACGCGCTCGCCGTTCCACTCGACGCTCGCCGGCTTCGTCGAGGTCGGCGAGACGCTCGAGGCGTGCGTCGCCCGCGAGGTGCGCGAGGAGGCCGGCATCGAGCTCGCCGACGTCCGCTACTTCGGCAGCCAGCCGTGGCCGTTCACCGGCTCGCTGATGATCGGCTTCACCGCCCGCTGGGCGAGCGGCGACCTCGTCGAGGACCCGGCGGAGATCATGGACGCCGGCTGGTTCGCGCCGGACGCGCTGCCGGCGGTCCCGCCGCCGCTCTCGATCGCCCGCGCGCTCATCGACGACTTCGTCCGCCGCCACACCGCGCCGGCTGCCGGCGGCGCACCCTGACCCGGAGCTCGGCCGTTCGCCAGCCGCGCCGTGTGGGCCGCCCGCTGCCGTCGGCGATCCACGCGCGCGGCTCAGCCGGGGCGGTCGGGCGGCGTGCCGACGACCTCGCCGCCGGGGAAGATCCGGGTGAAGCCGAGCTCGGTCGCGGTGGCGACGAAGCCGAGAGCGACGTGCAGGCGCAGCGCGGCGAGGTTGGCGGCGGAGACGCGGGTGTCGATCGCGGCGAGCCCACGGTCGCGCAGCATCGCCACGATCGCGGCCCAGAACATCGGCGCCACCAGGCTGTCGGCGGGGCGCGTGCCGCCGAGGAGCAGGCGCGCGCGATCGCCCTCGACGCGCAGGGTCATGAGCGCGCCGATGCCGGTGGCGCGCCGGTGGAGCCACAGCTCGTCGCCGTGGTCGAAGTTGTCGGCGATCCAGCCGTGGTAGCGGGCGCGCGCGCGGGCCGGGTGGATGCGGGCGTCCTCGTGGAAGCGCGAGTGGTCGAAGGCGTCGCGGGCGAGCGCGGCGAGCTCGTCCTGGTCGGCGCGCGTCGCCCGCTCGAGCGGGACCGTGCGGCGGAAGACCCGCTCGACGTCGCGGCCGGCGAGCGGCGCGAGCACGAGCGGGTGCGACGTCTCGACGTAGGCGTAGCCGGCGTCCTGCAAGGCCTGCTTGAGGGCGCGGCGCTCCGCGTCGACGCGCACGGTCGCGAGGCCGACGCGCCGCGCGGCCGCGACGGCCTCGAGCCGCGCGAGCAAGGCCGGCGCCGCGCCGTCGCGATCGGTGGCCAGCTCGGTGATCTCGATCGTGTCGACGCCGAGCGCGCGGGCGTCCCACGGCGTCGGGCGCCAGGTCAGCCGGCCGCCGTCGACGGTGAGGGTGCGGTCGGCGCCACCGGGAGAATCGGCGGCGGCGTGATCGTCGGCATCGCCCATGGCGCGCCGCCCATGGTATCCGACCGGGGCGTGGCCGCGACCGTCCCCACCGTCCCGTTCAACCGCCCGCACCGGACCGGCCGCGAGGCGGCGCGGGTCGGCGAGGCGCTCGCGAGCGATCGCTGGTGCGGCGACGGGCCGTTCACCGCGCGCGCGTCGGCGATGATCGCCGCCGCGGTCGGCGGCGGCCGCGTGCTGCTGACGACCTCGTGCACGCACGCGCTCGAGCTGGCCGCGCTGCTCCTCGACGTCGGGCCGGCCGACGAGGTGATCGTCCCCGCCTTCACGTTCGTGTCGACCGCCGCCGCCTTCGCGCTGCGCGGCGCGCGGGTCGTCTTCGCCGACGTCGATCCGCGCACGCTCGACCTCGAGCCGGCGAGCGTGGCCCGCCTGGTCACGCCGCGCACGCGCGCGATCGTCCCGGTCCACTACGCGGGCGTCGCCTGCGCGCACGAGCAGCTCGCCGCCGCCGCGCCGGGCGTCGTGATCGTCGAGGACAACGCGCACGGCCTGTTCGGCTCGTGGCGCGGCCGCCCGCTCGGCAGCCTCGGCGCGCTCGCCACCCAGAGCTTCCACGAAACGAAGAACGTGTCGTGCGGCGAGGGCGGCGCGCTGGTCGTCAACGACCCGGCGCTCGTCGAGCGCGCCGAGATCCTCCGCGAGAAGGGCACCAACCGCGCGCGCTTCTTCCGCGGCCAGGTCGACAAGTACACCTGGGTCGACGTCGGCTCGAGCTACCTGCCGGCCGACCTGCTCGCCGCCGTGCTGGTCGCGCAGCTCGAGGCCGCCGAGCGCATCCAGGCCGCGCGCCACGCGGTGTGGGCGCGCTACCACGCCGAGCTGGCGACCTGGGCCGCGCACCACGGCGTGCAGCAGCCGCACCTGCCCGACGGCGCCGCCCACCCGGCCCACCTCTACTGGCTGCGCCTCCGCGACCTCGCCGCGCGCACCCGGTTCATCGCCCACCTCGCCGGGCGCGGCGTGCAGGCGACCTTCCACTACCAGCCGCTGCACCTCTCCGACGTCGGCCGGCGCGCCGGCGGCCAGCCCGGCGACTGCCCGGTGACCGAGCAGGCCGCCGACACGCTCGTCCGGCTGCCGCTGTGGACGGACCTGACCGCCGACGACGTCGACCGCGTCGTCGCGGCGGTGACCTCGTTCGCGCCCTGACGCGGGACGGAGGCGGTCAGGGCCGCGCGGCGAGCAGCGCGCGCAGGTAGTCCGCGTAGTCGTCGGGCAGCTCGCGCGCCAGCGCCTCGAGCGCGGCGTCGTCGATGAAGCCCATCCGCCAGGCGATCTCCTCCGGACAGGCGATCATCATCCCGGTCCGGTGCTGGATCGCGTGGACGAAGCTCGCCGCCTCGAGCAGCGACGCGTGGGTGCCGGCGTCGAGCCAGGCGGTGCCGCGGCCGAAGACCTCGACCCGGAGCTGGCCGCGCGCGAGGTAGAGCCGGTTGAGATCGGTGATCTCCAGCTCACCCCGCGCCGACGGCTGCACCTGCGCCGCCAGGTCGGACACCTGCTCGTCGTAGAAGTACATGCCCGGCACGGCGAGGTTCGAGCGCGGCGCCGCCGGCTTCTCCTCGAGCGACAGCACCGTGCGCTCCGGCCCGAGCTCGACGATGCCGTAGCGGGACGGATCGCTCACCGGGTAGGCGAAGACGACCGCGCCGCGCTCGACCGACGCCGCGCGCCGCAGGGTGTCCTGCAGCCCCGAGCCGTAGAAGATGTTGTCGCCGAGGACGAGCGCGCAGCGATCGCCGGCGAGGAAGTCGCGGCCGACCAGGAACGCATCGGCCAGGCCGCGCGGCTCCGCCTGCACCGCGTACGTCACCGTGAGGCCCCAGCGCTCGCCGCCGCCGAGCAGCCGCTGGTACGCGGGCAGGTCCTCCGCCGTCGAGATGAGCAGCAGGTCCCGGATGCCGGCCAGCATCAGCACCGACAGCGGGTAGTAGATCATCGGCTTGTCGTAGACCGGCAGGAGCTGCTTCGAGACCGCGCGCGTGATCGGATAGAGCCGGGTGCCGCGGCCGCCGGCGAGCAGGATCCCCTTCGTGCGCCCTGTCCGGTTCACGGACGAGCCTCGGTGGCCGCGGCGCGCGCGCCGTAGTTGAGCGCGAGCCAGCGGCGGTAGTCGTCGCTGTCGCGGATCGCGGCGAGCCAGGCGCCGTGCTCGGCGTACCAGGCGACGGTCGCCCGCAGCCCGTCGGCGAGCGGGTGCCGCGGGCGCCAGCCGAGCTCGCCCTCGATCGCGCCGATCGCCAGATCGTAGCGGCGATCGTGGCCGGGCCGGTCGGCGACGTAGGTGATGAGCCGCGCGTGCGGCGCGCCCGCCGGGTAGCGCTCGTCGAGGAGCGCGCACAGGCGGCGCACCAGCTCGAGGTTGGTCGGCTGGTTGCCGCCGCCGACGTGGTAGGTCGCGCCGATCCGGCCGCGCTCGAGCACGGCGAGGATCGCGGCGCAGTGGTCGTCGACGTGGAGCCAGTCGCGGATCTGCAGGCCGTCGCCGTAGACCGGCAGCGGCTTGCCGAGCGCGCCGTGGACGATCATCAGCGGCACCAGCTTCTCGGGGAACTGGTACGGGCCGTAGTTGTTGGAGCAGATGCTGATCGTGACCGGCAGCCCGTACGTCACGTGGTAGGCGCGCACCAGGTGATCGGCGGCGGCCTTCGACGCCGCGTACGGCGAGCGCGGCGCGTACGGGGCGCCCTCGACGACCGCCGGCGCGTCGGGGGCGAGCGCGCCGTAGACCTCGTCGGTGCCGACCTGGTGGAAGCGCAGGCCGCGGGCGCGCGCCGCCTCGAGCAGCGTGAACGTGCCGGTGACGTTGGTCTGGATGAACGCCGCCGGGCCGGTGATCGAGCGGTCGACGTGCGACTCGGCGGCGAAGTGGACGATGGTGTCGATCGCGTGGTCGGCGAGCGCCCGGTCGACGGCGGCGCGGTCGCCGATGTCGCCGCGGACGAACGCGTGGCGCGCCGGATCCGGCAGGTCGCGCAGGTTCTCGAGGCTGCCCGCGTAGGTGAGCAGGTCGTAGGTGACGACCCGGACGTCGGGGCGCGCGGCCAGGAGGTGGCGGACGAAGTTCGAGCCGATGAAGCCGGCGCCGCCGGTGACGAGGACGTGCTGCACGCGCGAGCCCCGAGTATTCATCGGATCGAGGCTTCTGCGGTAGCGTCGGCGCCAGCATGTCGCGTCGCTGGCCCACGGCCGCCCTGATCGCGCTCGCGGTCGTGGTCGGCCTCGCGGTGCGGCTCGCCACCTTCACGGGCCTGATCGCGTCGGACGACCTGACGCACGCGTGGGCCGCGACCCACGTCTGGCACGATCCGGTCGAGCACTCGATGCCCGACGGGCCGGGCAGCCCGTACACCGTCAACGCGCGGCGGGTCGGGGTCAACCTGCCGCTGGCGGCGGCGGCGGCGATCGCGGGGCCGCGCGAGCGCGCGTTCGCGGCGGTGCCGCTGGTCGCGTCGCTGCTCGGCATCGTGCTGGCCGCGATCGCGGCCGCCGGCCTCGGCGGCGCGCGCGCGGGCGTGCTCGCGGCGTGGCTGACCGCGGTCCTGCCGGTCGACGTCTGGCAGTCGACGATCTGGCTGCAGGACAGCATCTACGCGGCCGGGCTCGCCGGCGTGCTGGCGGCGCTCGTCCACGGCGAGACCCGCGGGCGCGGGTGGGCGTGGGCGGTCGCGGGGCTCGCGCTCGGCTACCTGCAGTACGTCAAGGAGAGCGCGGTGCTCGTGCTGGCCGTGCTGGTGGCGGTGGGCGCGTGGCGGAGCTGGCGCGCGCGCGCGGTGCACCGCGGCACCGTGTGGCTGGTCGCCGGCTTCGCGGCGGTGCAGGTGCTGGCGGCGATCTACTTCGCGGTCGCGTTCGGCGACGCCGGCTACTACGTGCGGAGCTGGCTCGAGCGGCAGGTCGACGTCGAGGCGGCGGCGGTCGCGCGGCCGTTCCCCCACGACGTCGTGCGGCTCGGCCTGTACCTGACGTGGGGCGGCGCGCTCGGCGTCGGGCTGCCGGTGGCGCTCGTGCCCGGCGCGCGCTGGCTCGCGCGGTCGGCGTCGCCGCCGGTGCGACTGACGGTCGGCGCGCTCGCGGCGCTGCAGCTCGCCATCACGCTGCACGTGCTGCGCTGGGGCGCGTGGACGATGCGCTACCTGCTGCAGCTCACGCCGCTGCTCGTGCTCGTCGGCGCCGTCGGCCTCGCGCGCGCGTGGGCGGGCGGGTCGGCGCGCGCGCGGGCGGCCATGCAGGCGGCCGTCGTGGCCGCGACCGCCGCCGGCCTGCTCTACGGCCACCCGCAGCACGGCCGCTTCCGCAGCGAGCTCCTGCGCGGCGCGGCGGCGGCGATCGCGCGCGAGGTGCCGGCCGACGCGCCGGTCTACGACGTCCTCGGCCCGCGGCCGGCGCACTACGCCGACCGCGCGTTCGCGCTGCTGGCGGGTCCACGGCCGGGCGGCTGGTCGACGACGGCGACGCCGGCCTCGGTCACGCGCGGCGCGCTCGTCTACTCGAACCTCGAGCACCACGCGGCCCCGCCCTCGCCGCCTCCCGGCCGCATCATCTACCAGGGCCAGACGCGCGGCGGCCGCGACTGGCTGGTCGTCTATGCGGTAGGACTGCCGCCGCCATGACTCCCACCCGCCAGCGCGACACCGGCCTGCGACGCTTCTTGCGGCGACCCGGCGGCTACCAGGGCCTGCAGGACCTGCTCGGCGCGCAGCGGTTCCAGCGGCGGTTCGCCCGCGAGTGGGTCCAGGCGGCGCCCGGCATGCGCGTGCTCGACATCGGCTGCGGCACGGCCTCGCTGCTGGCGCACCTGCCCGACGGCGTCGCCTACGACGGCTTCGACGAGAACGCGGCCTACCTCGAGGCCGCGCGCCGGCGGTACGGCGACCGCGGCCGCTTCTGGCAGCAGCGGGTCGAGCGGCAGGCGCTGACCGAGCTGGGCCGCTTCGACCGCGTCATCGCGCTCGGCGTGCTGCACCACCTCGGCGACGCCGACGCGGCGGCGCTGGTCGCGCTGGCGGCCGCCGTGCTCGCCGAGGGCGGCGCCTTCGTGACGTACGACCCGACCTTCGTCGACGGCCAGGGCTGGATCTCGCGGACGCTGGTGAAGAACGACCGCGGCACGGCTGTCCGGCGGCCGGACGGCTACGCGGCGCTGGCGCGCGCGGCGTTCGCCGAGGTCACCGTCGACGTCGTCAGCGGCCACCTGCGCGTGCCGTACCACGCCGCGATCCTCACCTGCCGCGCGCCGAGCTGACGTCAGGCGCCGAGCCAGGCGGCGAGGCCGAGCGCGCGCTCGACGTGGAGGATCCCGAAGGCGACGGCGAGGCTCACCGCGGTCAGCACCGCGCCGTAGCGGAGGAAGCGGAAGAAGCCGATCTCGCCGCGCGGACCGGCGCCCTCGAGGACGATCACGTTGGCGACGCTGCCGAGGATCGTCAGGTTGCCGGCGAGCGTCGACGCCACCGCCAGCATCACGTAGCCCCACGCCGGATCCGGCATCGACGGCACCCAGCTCACGGCGATCACGGCGAGCGGCACGTTCGACACCAGGTTCGATCCGACGACGACGAGGGCGATGAAGGCCAGGTCGCCGGCGAGGTCGCCGCGGGCGATCACCGGCGACAGCCAGCGGAAGACGTCCGCGATCACGCCGGTCGCGCGCAGGCCGGCGACGACGACGAACAGGCCCGCGAAGAAGACCAGGAGCGGCCAGTCGACGGCGGTGAGCGCGCGGCGCGGCGGCACCCGGGCGATCAGCATCAGCGCCGCGGCGGCGGTGATCGCCGCGCCGGCCAGCTCGACGCCGGCCACCGCCATCACCGCGAAGGCGGCGAGCGCGGCCAGCGCCTTGCCGGCGAGCCGGCGGTCGATCGCCGGGCGCGGCGGCGTGCGCTCGACGAGCGGCCCGGGCGGCAGCTCGCGGCGGAACAGCCAGAGCAGGACCGCGGTGTTGGCGGCGATGCAGGCGAGGCCGGCCGGCAGCGTGAGCAGCAGGTAGGCGGCGAAGCCGGGGTGGCCGGCGGCCGCCTCGCCCACCAGCATGTTCTGCGGGTTGCCGCTGAAGGTGACGACGCCGCCGAGGTTCGACGACGTCGCGAGCGCCAGCAGGTACGGCAGCAGGGGCAGCCGCGCCTCGACGGCGACCGCGACCACCAGCGGCGTCATCATCAGGCAGACGGTGTCGTT
Source organism: Kofleriaceae bacterium (assembly GCA_035546475.1). Taxonomy (GTDB): domain Bacteria; phylum Myxococcota_A; class Polyangia; order Haliangiales; family Haliangiaceae; genus UBA2376. The sequence continues at coordinate 3,244 of DASZXE010000555.1, read as the reverse complement.
GACGAGCAGCGCGGACAGCGCCGCCGCCACCAGCGCGGTGCCGACCAGCAGCGAGCGGGCCGAGCGTGCGCGGGTCAGCACCTGGTACGCCGCCCACCGGAAGAACCGCGCCTCGCGCAGGTAGGCGGCGATGACGAGGACGCCGATCAGCAGCACCAGCACGTGCAGGTCGACGGCGTCGAGCGCCGCGTCGAGGCCGAGCCCGCCGACGACGACCATGGCGGCGGCGCCGATCAGCGCGGCCGCCGGGCGATCGAGCTCGAGGCGGACGAGCCCCGGCACCGCGATGACCACGTACGTCACCACGAAGATCGCGACGGCCGCGTACATCGACCGCGGACGATACAGGAGATCCGGCCAGCGCCTCCGCCGAGGGCCCACCCCGGAGGCGCGCCGCCGATCGCGGGCCGACGCGAAGCCGCCGGATCGCGCGCGCGCTGGCGTAGAGTCGCCGGATGACGAGCGCGAGCCTCCAGGCTCCGGCGGCGACCAGCGCGTGCGCGATCGGCTGCGGCCGGGCGCGGGCGCCCGGCCTGGCGGCGCTCCTCGCGCTGGCGCTCGCCTCGCGCGCGTGGGCGCTCCGCGCCGGTCACCTCGACGAGCTGTGGTGGCTCTGCCACGTCGCGACCGCGGCGATGATCGTCGGCCTCGCGCTCGGCTGGGCGCGCGTCGTCGCCGGCGCGTGGCTCTACCACCTGGTCTGGGGCGCGCCGGTCTGGCTGTTCGACGCGATCGCGAACGGCCGCGCGCAGCCGTCGTCGATCGCCGCCCACGTCGGCCCGCTGGCGCTCGGCGGCTGGTGGCTCGCGCGGCGGCCGTGGCCCGGGCCGGTCGCGGCGCCGGCGTGGGCGGTCGGCATCGCCGCGCTGATCGTGAGCCGCCCGCTGACGGTGCCGGCCCACGACGTCAACGCGGCGTACGCGGTCTGGCCGCCGCTCGACCGCGTCTTCCCGTCGGTGGCGAGCCTGTGGATCGTGACCAGCCTCGTCTGCCTCGCGTCGATGCTCGGCGCCGACCGCGTACTCGTGCGCCGCCGGGGGCGGCGATGACCGAGTCGCTCTACCGGCGCACGACCGGGCTGTGCGCGACCTGCCGGCGCAGCGTGCCCGCCGAGGTCTGGCGCGTCGGCGACGGGGTCGTCCTCCGCAAGCTGTGCGACGACCACGGGCTCGCGGAGGTGACGGTGTCGCCGTCGGCCGCCTGGTACGAGCGGGTGATGGCGCTCGCGCCGGCGTTGCGCGCGCCGGCGTCGCCGCGCGCGACCTCGCAGGGCTGCCCGTTCGACTGCGGGCCGTGCACGTCGCACGAGCAGGAGGCGCTCTTGCCGATCGTGCCGATCACCAGCGCCTGCAACCTCGACTGCCCCATCTGCTACACGCACAACCGCAACCAGGGCGCGTACCAGATGTCGGAGGCGGAGCTGCGCGCCGTGCTCGGCCACATCGCGCGCGCCGACCCCGAGCGCCGCATCATCAACCTGACCGGCGGCGAGCCGACCCTGCACCCCGACATCGTGCGGCTCGTCGAGCTGTGCGCCGAGGAGGGCGTCCACCGGATCACGCTGTCGACCCACGGGCTGCGCTTCCTCAAGGAGGACGACTTCCTGCCCCGGCTGGCCGCCGCCGGCGCGCGCATCATCCTGTCGTTCGACTCGCTCGACGAGGAGACCAACCGCCGCATGCTCGGCGGGCCGCTCGCCGCGGCGAAGCGCGAGGTGCTGGCGCGCCTCGACGCCGCCGGGGTACCGACGACGCTCCTGCCGGTGCTGGCGCGCGGCCACAACGATCACGAGGTCGGCGCGCTCGTCGAGCTGGGGCTGGCGACCTCGTGCGTGCGCTCGATCGAGCTGCACACGATGACGTTCACCGGCCACGGCGGCCTCACCTTCGATCGCGCCGGCCGCTACACGACGTACGAGGTGCTGCGCGACCTCGAGGCGCAGACCGCCGGCCGCCTGCGCGTCGACGACTTCGTGCCGTCGCCGGCGGCGCACCCGCTCTGCTACCTGGTGACGTACGTGCTCGCGCTGCCCGACGGGCGCTGGCTGCCCCTGCCCCGCTTCCTGTCGACGGCGGAGCTGCGCGCGGTGCTGGCCGGCGGCCTCTACCTCGAGCCGAGCCCGGCGCTCGAGGCGTGCCTGCACGACGTCGTCAGCCGGCTATGGGCGGGCGCGATCGAGCTCGAGCCGGGGCTCGACGCGGCGACGGTGCTCGGCGGGCTGCGCGCGCTCGTCGACGAGGCGTTCGCCGCCGGCGCGCCCGAGGCCGCGCGGATGGCCGCCGCCGAGCGGCGCATCAAGGCCGTCTACGTCCACGCGCACATGGACGAGGAGACGTTCGACACCGATCGCATCCGCCAGTGCTGCGTCGGCATCCGCGAGCCCGACGGGCGCAGCATCCCGTCGTGCGCCTACAACGTCCTCTACCGCGATCGCGACGCCCGCTTCTCCGAGCGCCCCTCGCCGCCGCTGCTCACCCTCGGCCGCGGCCGCCGCCCCCGGGGACAGGATCCGGGATCGTAACAGACCGTTTGTATGAACGAATTCGGTGGCACCGCGAAAAACTTCGGAGGCAGGGGGGCCTTCTTTTTTTCGCGGTGGCGTCCATTTCATCAACGATCGCCTGTGTTTGAGACCCAGGATCCTGTCCCCGCTGCGGGCGAGGTTTTTCGCGGTGTCGTCAATTTCGCGAACGATCGCAGCTCTTTGCGACCCAGGATCCTGTCCCCGGTCAGAGGCCGCCGTTGACGGGGAGGATCTTGCCGTTCATGTAGGTGTTCTCCAGGGCGAGCCAGGCGACGACGGAGGCGACCTCGCGCGGCGTGCCGAGGCGGCGCAGCGCGCTGAAGCTGCGGTAGTCGGCGACCTGCGCGGCGCCGAGGTCGCGGCCGAGGCCGGCGTCGAGCAAGCCGACCGCGACGAGGTTGACCCTGACGCCGCGGCCGCCGAGCTCGCGCGCGAGCGCCATCGCCATCGCCGACAGCCCGCCCTGCGTCGCCGCGAAGTGCGCGGGCACCGGCACCGTCTGCGCGCGGTCGAGCGCGCCGACCAGCACGACGCTCCCTCCGCGCGCGGTCAGGGCGGGCAGCATCGCCTGCACGGCGACGTACGGCGCGCGCAGGTTGACCGCGTGCGCGAGGGCCCAGTCGTCGTCGGCGACGTCGGCGAGCGGCGCCATCCGGCTGGCGACCGCCGCGTGCACGAGGATCGACGGCCCATCGGCGGCGCCGCCGCCCGCCTCGCCGA
>DASZXE010000554.1:0-3002 GCA_035546475.1 Kofleriaceae bacterium | reverse complement strand
ATCGCGCCGACGCCGCGCATGCCGTGCGGCGCCAGCTCGGCCGCGCGCAGGGCGCCCATGCTCGCGGCGCCCCAGACCTCCACGCCGTGCTCGAGCGCGAGCAGGAGCTCCTTGTGCCACACCGCCGCCATCCGCTCGAAGTAGCCGTCGACGATCGCGAGGCGCGCGGGCAGGCGCCGTCGCCGCGCGTGCAGGAGCCGCAGCACGTCCAGCACCGCCACCGGCGGCCGGAGCTCCGCAGCCGGCAGCAGCGCCCGCGCCTCCGCCGCCGGCAGGCTCGGCCCGAGGAAGACGATCGTGTCCTTCACATCCTCTCTTCTGCCCGCTCCCGCTCCCGCTCCCGCTCCCGATCCCCGATCCGGATCCGGGTCTCGGGAGCGGGAGCGGGAGCGGGAGCGGGAGCGGGAATGCACAGACGGCGCGGCGGTCTGCGGCATCACCCCAGCCCCGCCACGCGGTTCGCGCGGCCCGGCACCAGCACCTTCACGACCGGCACGCCCAGCCCCGGCTGCCGCAGATCGACGACGATCGTCTCCGCCGAGCCGCTGTCCGCCAGCCGGACGAGCAGGTGGTCGAGCACCGCGCCGACCTCGCGCTCGCCGGCCGGCGGCCGCGGATGCTCGCGCGCATCGATCGACTCGTCGGGCGGCGCCGCGTAGCGGGCCCAGATCTCGTCGAGCAGCGCGCGGTCGGTCGCGCGCGCGTAGTCGTCGGGGAAGAAGTCGTCGCGCCCGCCGGCGATGTAGGTGAGCCGCGTCTGCACCGCCTCGGTGATCGCGCGCAGCATCGCGATCGCGGGATCGACGTGGCAGCCGAAGCCCTGGTAGAAGCCGACCGCGCGCCAGCCGGCCTCGCGCGGATCGTGCATCAGCCCGCAGCCGAACACCGGCACGCCGACGTCCGACGTCAGATCCCACAGCCACACGCGCACGCCGCCCGCCCGCAGCCGCTCGACGAGCCGCGCGACCGGCGGCGCGACCGTGTCGAGCACGACGCGGCGATCCGCGCCGCCCGCCCGCCACGCCGCCTCGGCGTCGCGCTCGATGACCTCGCACAGCCCGTGCACGATCGCCTCGCCGAGCGTGTTGCCCGACGCGAGCCCGTTCGACGACACGTCGAAGACCGGCGCCTCGCGCGCGACCGGCACGCAGTCGAGGGTGACCGACTGCCACGGCACCCACACCGGCCGCGCGCGCGGCAGCGACCAGCCGCGCACCCACGGCAGCCGCGCGTCGACGTCGAGGCGGCGCGGGCCGCGCGGCAAGGCGCGGGCGAGCGCGATCGTCGACGGACCGAGCGCCCGCGCGGTCGCGGTGCGATCGGGCGCGCGCTCCTCGGCGTGCCAGGTCTCGAGGCTCTCCATCAAGGCCGACACCCGGGCGGCCAGCGCGGTCGTCCCCTTGCCCTGCGAGGTCGACAGCGAGCGGCCCATCGGCCGGATCGCCGCGAAGACCGGCACGCCGAGCGTGTCGAGGCCGGTCAGGTCGGCGAGCCGCGTGATGCCGACCCGCGGCGCGAGCGGCGCGAACCGCCGCCACGTCGCGGCGAGGCTCGCGGCGCGGTGGGTGCCGCCGAGCGCGCGCAGGCGGCCGGTCAGCGGCTCGTCGAAGCAGCGCAGCACCGTCGGGCTCACGCGGATGGCCGGGCCGCGCGCTCGCGGAGGACGAGGATCTTGAGGTAGTCGGCCTCGGGGAAGCCGACCGGGTGATCGGCCTCGGGCGGCAGCTCGTGAGCGAGCGCGAAGCGATCGCCGACCGCCGCGAGCGCCGCCTCGCGGAACCGGCGGCGCTCGAGGCGCGACGTGCAGCAGGCGAGCACCAGCGTGCCGCCGGGCGCGACCCGGGCGGCGGCGGCGCGGTGGAGGCGGCGGTAGGCGGCGAGCGCCTGCGGCACCTGCTCCATCCGCGACGTCATGCTGGGCGGATCGACGATGACGAGGTCGTACGCCTCGCCGGCCGGCGCGCGCGGCAGCCAGTCGAAGACATCGGCGGTGACGAACCGGTGGCGGTCCGGATCCCGGACATGGTGGCGCGCGGCGAGCGCGAGCGCATCGGCGGCGCGGTCGACCGAGACGATCGACGCGGCGCCCGCGTGCTCGCAGGCGAGGCCGAGCGTGCCGGTGTAGGCGAACAGGTTGAGCACGCGCGCGCCGGCGAGCGGCGACGCCGCCAGGTGCCGTCGCAGCCCGCGCAGGTCGAGGAACGTGCCGGTCTTCTGTCCGGAAAGCGGACGCGCCACCAGCGCCAGCGGCCCCTCGCGGAACGGCGCCTCGTCGGGCACCGCCCCCGCGATCACCCTCGCCGCCCTCGCCGCCTTCTGCCCCGCTCCCGCTCCCGCTCCCGCCCCGCCGCCCGCCTCAGCGCCCGCCGCGATCCGCCGGTGCCCCGCCGCCACCACCACGCCGGTCGCGCCGATCGCCCGCGCCACCCGCACGGCCGCGAACCTCGCCAGCCCGTCGACCCCCGCCGCGTAGGCGTGGGCGACGATCACCGGCCCGTAGCCATCGACCGTCACCGCCGGCACGCCGTCGCTCTCGCCGTGCAGCCAGCGGACGCCATCCGTCTCGGCCCGCAGCCGCTCGCGCGCCGCGATCGCGCGCTCGATCCGCGCCGCGAACGTCGCGCCGGTCGGCCGCTCCGGCCCGCGCGCGAGCACGCGGATCGCGATCGCGCCCGCCGCCGCGTAGACGCCGTGGCCGACGACCCGGTTGGCGCCGTCGACGAGCGCCAGCCACTGGCCATCCGCCAGCGCCGCGGTCGCCGAGCTGGTCAGCCCGCGGAAGATCCACGGGTGGCCGCTCGCCAGCACCGCGAGCGCCTGCTTGCCGAGCTGGTAGCGCTGCGGCCTCGCCCGCCGCCGCGGTGGTGCCGCGCCCACCGTCAGCCTCCCGCGCGCCGCGCCCGCTCGGGCCCGCGGCGCGGCAGCGTCGGATCGTCGACGAGCGCCGACCCGAGCGCCACCACGTTGCAGCGGCCGGCGGCGATCACCGCGTCGACGTCGTC
>DASZXE010000553.1:0-2222 GCA_035546475.1 Kofleriaceae bacterium | reverse complement strand
CTGGCGCACGGCGCCGACCTGCAGGGCCTCGCGCTCGACGCGAGCGGCCTGTGGCTCGGCGCCGCCGAGGGCCTCTACCGCGCGCGCCGCCGGTAGCCGGTCCGCGTGGCGATCGCCGCCGACGGGCGGCCCGGGCGCTTGCGCCGCCGCGCCGCCTTCGCGACCCTCGCGCCATGCCCGACCGCGACCTCACCGATCGAACCTACGTCGTCACCGGCGCCAACACCGGCATCGGCAAGGAGACCGTGCGGGTCCTCGCCGGGCGCGGCGCGCGCGTCGTGCTCGCCTCGCGCTCGCCCGACAAGACCAGGCCGGTGATCGAGGAGCTGAAGCAGGCGACCGGCAACGATCGCCTCGACTACGTCGAGCTCGACCTCGGCGACCTCGCGTCGGTGCGGCGCGCCGCGGCCGACCTGCTCGCGCGCGACCTGCCGATCCACGGCCTCATCAACAACGCCGGCCTCGCCGGGCCGCGCGGCACGACCAAGCAAGGCTTCGAGCTCGCCTTCGGCACGAACCACCTCGGCCACTTCCTGTGGACGAAGCTGGTGCTCGACCGCGTGCGCGCGAGCGGCCCGGCCCGCATCGTCAACGTGGCGAGCGCGAGCCACTACCAGGCCAGGCGGATCGACTGGGACGCGCTGCGCAAGCCGACCGCGTCGCTCACCGGCCTGCCCGAGTACGCGGTGTCGAAGGTCGCCAACGTGCTGTTCACCCGCGAGCTCGCGAAGCGGCTGCCGGCGAGCGAGGTCACCGCCTACGCGCTGCACCCGGGCGCGATCGCGAGCGACATCTGGCAGCGGCGCATCCCCCGCCCGATCGTGGCGATCATGAAGCTCTTCATGAAGTCGGTGGCCGACGGCGCGAAGACGACGATCTACTGCGCGACCTCGCCGGCGTGCGCGAAGGAGACCGGCCTCTACTACACCGACTCGAAGGAGAAGCGGCCGAGCCGGCTCGCCCAGGACGACGCGGTCGCCGCCGAGCTGTGGAAGCGCAGCGAGGAGTGGACGCAGGCCTGACCGCCGGCGCGGGGCCCGGGGCGCGCGCGGCGGCGGCGCCGTGCTAAGAGGGACCCATGCGCCGCCGCCTGTCCCCGTCCGCGTGGCCCGCGTGGCTCGCCGTCGCGCTCGCCACGCTGTGGGCGCTCGCCGGCTGCAAGCACGAGTCGAGCAAGCCACCGCCGGCCTCCGGCAGCGCGGCGACCACCGGCCCGCAGGCGACCGGCCCCGATCCGTGGGCGTCGAAGACGCCGGCCGCCCCGTTGATCGAGCGGCCGCTGATGTGGGCGGCGACGAAGGACGGTCACACGACGTACCTGCTCGGCACGCTGCACCTCGGCATCAACGCCGACACCCAGCTCCCCGCGTGGGTGAAGCAGAAGCTCGACGACGCGCGGGTGTTCGCGATGGAGGCCGACGTCCACGACCCCGGCCTGCTGTCGGCGCTCAAGCGCACCGACGGCGGCTCGCTGCGCCTCGAGCTCGGCCCCGACTACTGGAAGAAGCTCGAGGACGTCCTCGGCGCCGACCTCGCCAACGGCTTCGACAAGCTGAAGCCGTTCGCGGTCATGAGCATGCTCGAGGCCCACTTCCTGCCGACGACGCTGCCGATGGACGCGGTGCTCGAGGCGCGCGCGAAGGAGAAGGGCAAGCCGGTCATCTACTTCGAGAGCGCGCTGCGGCAGCTCGAGATCGTCGAGCCGTTCATGACCGCGCCCGACGTGAAGGCGTACCTCGACAAGCTCGACTACGCGAAGGCGCAGAGCGCCGAGATGCTCGACGCCTACCAGCGCGGCGACGACGCGACGCTCGGCAAGCAGTTCGAGGACCAGACGCTGTGGATCGCCGCGGGCCGCGACCCCGCGCAGTTCGATGGCTTCGTCAAGGCGCTGCTCGCGAACCGCAACGAGACCTGGATCCCGCAGCTCGAGAAGATCAACGACGAGGGCGGCGGGTTCGTCGCCGTCGGCGCCGGCCACCTGGTCGGGCCCGGCAACGTGCTCGGCATGCTGGCGGCGCGCGGCTTCACCGTCACGCGGGTGACCGGCGACACCACGCCGTGAGCGACCAGGCCCGCGCGGCCGAGCTGCTCGCGGCGATCGAGCGGCCGAGCTACACGCCGGCGCGCCGCGACGTGCCCGCGCTGGTGGCGCTGGTGGCCGCCGACGAGGACGAGGCGCACGGCGCGGCGCTGCGGCGCGCGCTCGCCCGCGTCGAGGC
>DASZXE010000552.1:0-3383 GCA_035546475.1 Kofleriaceae bacterium | reverse complement strand
CGTGTCCAGCGACGACGGGGTAAGCGACGCGGTGAACGAGAGGGCTTCGGCAAAGCTGACGTCGAGCGACTGCACGATCGCCGCATCGTGATCCCCGCCAGCCCCTCCGGATAGGGGCGCGACCCACTAACTGATCGGCATTGGCCCTAGCGAGCGCTCGCGCGAGCGTTCAACAATCGACTCGGGGTGTTCGGGGTCTCATGTGGGGTGCGGGGTCTGCGTTCCTGCAGCGCAGTCAGCAGCGAGCTGGCCGCGATGCCCTACACGTTCCTAGTCCATCGGCGTCGGGCAGACGTCGCCGTACGCGAACGTCACCGACGGCACGTCGAACGAGCAGCCGTCGGGCACGAGCGTCGGGTTCATGATGCCGGCGACCTGCGCGAAGTGCGCGTCGGTCAGCGTCCCCTCGAAGCCGGCCGCGCACACCTTCGTGAACGTCACCGTCCCCGACGTCGCGTAGAACGCGGCCGCCGGCATGAACGAGTTCAGGTCGATGTTGAAGCCGGCGGCCGCGAACGGCGGCGTGCCGAGCGACTCGCCGGTCAGCGCGTACGGGTGGTTCACCTCGACGCTGTCGGTCGGGTAGCCGACGATCAGCGCGTCGATCTCCGTCTCGAGCAGGCCGCCGATGCCGAGCGTGGCGCCCGGCAGCGTGTTCGTGCTGATCTGCTGCTGCACGAACGCCGGCTCGGCGGGGATGAACCCCTCCGGGCACGCGCACTGGCTGTCGCGGCACTGCTGGTCGGCGCCGCACATGTTCGTGCAACTGCCGCAGTGGTCGTGGTCGGTCGAGGTGTCGAGGCAGACCTGGTCGCAGACCATGCCGGTGCAGGCCGGCGCGTCGACGGCGGCGTCGATCTCCTGCGCGTCGACCGTCACGCCACCCCCGTCGTCCCCGCTGCAGGCCGCGCCCGCGAGCGCGAGCGCAACCCCCATCCCGAGGACGAGCGAACCGGAACGAACGGATGCGGCCATGGAACCTCCAGGCCGCAATCTAACCCGGCGCGCGCGCGATCAGTCGTCGAACGGCGAGATCATGTGGGCCTGCGGCTCGCCCTTGCCGATGACGACCTTGTCGTAGTAGTCGGCCGGCTTCACGCCGCTCGCGTCGACCTTCTTGATCTCGTCGTCGATCATCTTCTTGAAGGCGTCGAAGTCCTGGCCGCCGACGAACTTGCCGTTGACGTAGAAGCTCGGCGTGCCGGTGGTGCCGAACTTCTCGAGCGTCGCCGCGCTGTGCGACAGCCACTGCTGGCAGTCCTGGCTGTCCATGTCGGCCTTCAGCTTGGCGGCGTCGAGGCCGACCGTGCTGGCGAGCGCCTGCACGTTCTCCGCCGAAGCCTTGTCGCGGTCCGGCTGCTGGTTGGTGCCCCAGATCGAGCCCCACAGCGCCTTCTGCATCTCGTGGGCCTTGCCCTGCTTGCCGGCGGCGCACATCGCCAGGCCGGCCGGGACCGCCGGCGGGCCGTGGATGACGAGGTACTTCGGCACCACGCGGACGTCGTTCGGGTAGGCCTCGATCACCTTCTCCATCGTCGGCGAGACCATGTTGCAGTACGGGCAGAGGTACTCGTACGCCTCGACGATCGTCACCTTCGCGTCCTTCGGCCCGATGACCGGATCGAGCGGGTCGATCGGCACGCCGTAGGTGAGCGTGGTGTCGAGCTCGGGGCGGACCGCCTGCTTGAGGAAGCCGGTGATCTTGTCGAGCTTCTTCTCGACGCGGGCCAGGCGGGCCTCGACGTCGCCCGACGGAGGCGCGCCGCCCGACGACGACTCGGCGGTGGTGCCGTGGTCACCGCCTCCCTTGCCGGACCACTGCGGCGGCTTGTCTTGCTGGCAGCCGGCGGCGAAGGCGACGGCAGAGATGGCGATGGCGAAGGTGCGATTCATGGCGGCGCATACTAGCAGGCGCGAGGAAAAGGACAGCTCTTTGCGGCCGGCCGCGCGCCTGAATGCGGCCCCCGTCATGCCCGGCTGCGGCGCGCGCAGCCCTGCGTGGATCCAGCAACCGGCGGCGGCGGTCGGCGCATTCCTGCCGCGGTCCGGTCCCGCCTCGGGGCCGGGCTCGGGGGGCCCTGGGACGGCTCCCTCTGAGCTCATCCCCGGCGCTCCTCCGGGGGCCTCCCTCTGCGCTCCTTCGCGGGGGCTCCCTCGGGGCTCCTTCGGGGCCTCCTTCGGGGGCTCCTTCGGGGGCTCCGGCCCGTCGACGCACGGTGTCGTCCACGGTCCGATCATGTGACAATTTCCTGGCCCGATCGGGCACCTCGCGCTCCCTGGTCGCCGGCCCGGGCCCAGCGTAACCTGCCCTGGTGAAGCCGCTCCTGCCCCGCGTCGGTTGGCTCGCCCTCGCGGCGGCCGCGTGTGGTGGCGCCCCGGCCGGCATGCCGGGCACGCTCGTCGCGTCGACGGATCGCTCGGCGTTGCCGTCCGATCCGCAGCCGACCGCGGCGCCGCCGATCGCCACCGTCGGCGAGCGCATGGCGTACCGCGTGTCGATCCACGGCGTCACGCTCGCCGAGCTCGACATCGACGTCACCGGCAAGACGCCGCTCGACGGCCGCCAGGCGATCGTCGTCGAGGCGAACGTCGACACCCAGAGCCTCGCGTCGCTCGTCTCGCCGGTGCACGACCGGTTCGCCACCTGGATCGACGCCGAGACCGGCCGGCCGCTGCAGTTCCACGCCCAGGAGAAGGCCAGCCCCGACGCGCAGGCGCAGGAGGAGACCGAGGCCCACTTCGCGCCGGGCAGCTACCCGGTGCGGCTCGTCCTCGGCGACTCCGCCGGCACGCAGGAGACGCAGGTCGTCCGCGGCACGCCGTTCGACTTCACGGCGTTCCTCATCTTCCTGCGGAGCTGGGAGGCGGCGGTCGGCACGGAGATGTCGGTCGACATCATGCGCAGCCGGTTCGTCTGGCGGGTGCGCACCGTCGTCGGGGGGCGGAGCAACCTGGTGACCGCGCTCGGCGAGCTGCCGGTCGTGCGGTTCGAGGGCGAGGGCGTGCGGCTCCTCCGCGACGGCACGGTCAACCCGCAGTCGGACCGCCGCCGCTTCACGATCTGGATCAGCGACGACGCCGACCGCGTGCCGGTGAAGCTCTCGGCGCACACCGACTACGGCGACGTCCTGCTCGAGCTGGCGGCGTACACGGCCGGCGATCACTGACTTCAAGAAGAGATCGGGCTCCATACCCAACCCCTCCCCCGCAGAAGGCAGAAGGCCGCGGGGGCGCGCCCGCCGCCGAGCGTCTCCCCTCGCCGCGCGCCGGCCGCCACGACCGCCGCCGCGCGCCGGCCGCCGACAGTCTCCCCTCGCCGCGCGCCGGCCGCCGAAGGTCGCCCATCGCAGCGCGCCGGCCGCCGAACGTCTCCCTCGCCGCGC
>DASZXE010000551.1:0-4996 GCA_035546475.1 Kofleriaceae bacterium | reverse complement strand
CGCGATCGGCGGCGACGGCGCCGGCAGCCGGCGGCTCCGCGCCCGCGGGCGGCGGTGCCGGGACGTCGTCCTTCACAGCGGCCAGTCGGCCATCCCCTTCGGGCTCTTCCAGACCTCGTCCTGCTCCATCGCCATCCCGTCGGCGCCGACCGCCGTCGCGCCGGTCAGCGCGACCTCGGCCTTCTTGGTCGCCGCCGGGACCTCGATCATCTCGATCTCGAAGCTGCACCAGCTCTTCGGCTTGCACATGTAGCGGCGGCCCGACATCGACGTCCACGCGTTGTCCTTCTCGAACGGCGTGCCCACGCCGACCTTGAGCGGCGCGCCGCTGGCGTCGGTGAAGCGCGCCGCGAGCGTGTACGCCGCGAGCGTCTTGTCCGAGAAGTTGTAGCCCTTCACCTCGATCTTCCCGTCGTGTTCGGCGCCGGGCGTGAAGCCGGTCACCTCGAACGCCACCGGCGCGCCGTCCGCGGGCTGGGCCGGCGGCGCGCCCCCCGACGACGAGCCTCCCTTGCCGCACGCGGCGACGAGGACCGAGGTGGACAGCAGGACCTTGAGCGTGGGTCGCATCATGCGGCGCACCATACTACGGTCGCCGCGCGCCTTCGCCCCCGTCTGGGGGGCCCGACTCGCCGCCGAACAGGTCGCCGAGCATCTCGAGGAAGCCTGGGATGTCCAGGTGGTCTCCCGCGAGGCTGTGCTCGCGCAGGCGCAGGACCCCGAGCGCGGTCGGTCCGCTGAAATACTGGGCCACGACGCCCGCCGCCGCGCGGACCGGCGCGCTGTCTCGCCGCGCGTCGTGACGTCCTCGGACGAAGCTCTCCTCCTCTTCCGTCAACATCGCGATCAGCCGGTAGACGTCGAGCGCGTGGTGACGGCCCAGCTGCCGATCTTCCTCGTCGCGTACCTGCTCCATTCGATCGCGGAACGCGTGGAGCTTCATCAGGACGAACGAGAACGAGTTCGGGATCCGGACGATCGTGCCGTCGACTGTCAGCTCGATCGGCTTGCGTTCGAGATCGATTGCTTCCTCCGTGAGATACGCGTGGAGCTGAACCGTCTTGCGCGGCCGCACGCGAAGGTCGCGGACCTTCACCTTGTCGTGCAGGTCGGGCGTGACCGGCCCGGTCAAGAGCTCGATCCGGACCTCCCCGGCTCCATCGTTGCGCGCGAAGTGCAGGTACTCGTGCCCGGGCACGGGGCGATAGCGGAGCTGGTCGAGCACCTGTCGGACACGCACCATGCTGGTGTGCTCGATGACGAGCTCCGTCGGCAGGAACACGTCCAGGTCGGCGGTCGCGCGCGGGCGCGGCCACGCCTCACGCGGCAGGTACGTCCGCACGTCAGAGTCGAGCAGCGATAGCTGGCGCAGGTACAGGCCATAGCCGCCACCCAGATAGACCTCGAGCTGCGCCCGCCCGAGCTCGTTCAAGAACTCGACGAGACCTTGCTTCAGCTCATCGGCCATGCCGGGTCGCCTCCAGCTGCGGCGCCTGGTCGAGCAGCAGCCCGCGGAGGTGCTCGCTCGCCTCGCGCGTGCGCTTGTCTCCGGTCGCCAGCTCGAGCCAGGCCTGGACGGGCGAGCTGCACGGCTGCCCGTCGATGATCCGACGGTCGAAGTAGACGGTCTCGTCGTCGGTCTGGAGGAACTCCACGTTCGGGAACGCGCGGCTCGCCCGCCCATCGAGCTTCGTGGCCGCCAGGACGCGCGACGGCTCCATCGAACAGTAGAAGGCGGCGATGGGCTCCGTCGCCAGCGGCGCGTACTCGGTCGCGGACGAGATCCCGGTGAGGACGACCCGGGTCTTCTCGCGTTCGGAGAGCTCGAGCAGACGTCCGTGCAGCGACGCAACGTCCACCGGGACCTTGCCCGTCCACCGCGATCGGATGCGTGGCGGGCGGTAATTCAGGCGTAGCTGTTCGAGCAGCTTGTCGGGTTGGACGACCTCGATCTCCCTGCCGTTGCGCGCGACCACGAGATCCTCGGCGAGCCGCGTGATCGCCTTCGACACCGTGCCGAGGGTAATGCGTCCGCCCCGGCTCGTGATGAAGGCCCGGATCTCGGAGACGCCCGGGAACCGTCTCTTCAGCACCAGCGATCGGGCGACGAGGCTGGACGTCCCGCGGTAGGCGGACTTGAGCGGATGCGGCTCCCGGAACAGGTTCGGGCGTCCGGAGCGCAGGACGAAGAGCTCCTTGCCCGCGCGCACCAGACCGTTGCCGCAGAGATCGATCGCGCTGACGCCTTCGAGCCGCTCGACTTGCTCTAGCTGCGCCGGCGACAGATACGGCACGATGACCAGCGGGAAGGTGTCGCGCCGATCGTAGGCAAGGCTCTTCGCGTGCTGGACGGCGACCGCGATCGCCTGCGGCGTGCCGCGCGCCTTCACCTCGGCGACGTAGTGATACGAGCGACCGTTCCATTCGACATCGTACGAAGCGTCGACGCCACCATCCGCAGTGCTGGTCGCGCGGCGCTCGAACCGCAGCGGGGCCAGCGCGAGTGGCTCCTTCTCCAGCTGCTCGAGCATGTCCCGCTCCGCGATCATTTCCTGATTATTGTAGTTTTCCTGCGCGAGAAATCTACATGTTGAGAGATAAAATGCTCAATCAGACGTTTTTCTTGCGCAGGAAACTCCTCGAAGTGGCATAAGTTACCGGAACGACGTTCCGTCGGTAGCCCCGCCTTCCGCGCTATCCTCGCGGCGTGGATGTCCAGCCCGTGTCGGCGCTGCTCGCGGCGCTGCTGATCCTCGCGATCGGCATCTCGGCGCTCCTGCGCGATCGCAAGGACGGGACGTACCGGGCGTTCGCCGCGTTCACGTTCGTCGTGGCGGCGTGGCAGGCGTGCGACTTCGTCGCGATGGCGTGGGGCTCGCCGTTCTGGCGCTGGGTCGCGCTGTGGCCGGCCGCCACCATCCCGCCGACCGCGATCGCCTTCTTCCGCCGCTTCCTCGCCCAGCCGTCGATCGGCGGGCCGCACCGGCCGCCGCGCGTCACGCTGGCGTGGACGCTGCTCGCCTACGCCGGCCTCGTCTACGCGGGCGTCGTCGCGCCGATCCACAAGTCGCTGTGGTTCGCGGTGCCGTTCGGCGCCTACGTCTTCGGCGGGATGTACCGCTGCGTCTACGACATGTACGTGCAGTACCGGGCGACCGCGAAGCGCGTCGAGCGCGCGCGCATCCGCTACCTCGCGCTCGGCGGCTTCATCGCGATCACGCTCGCGCTCACCGACGTGCTGCCGCGCCTCGGCGTCACCTGGCCGGCGATCGGCAACATCCTCTCGATCCTCTACCTCTACTTCATCAGCCAGACGCTCTTCCGCGACCGGCTCATCGACGTCAACGAGCTGGTCGGCAAGATGGCCGTGCTCGGCTCGCTGGTCGTGCTGCTGTGGGCGGTGTACGGGCTCCTGCTGTCGTGGGTCGGCAGCGGCCGCGACTCGCTCTACCTGCTGAACGCGGTCGTCGCGTCGTTCGTCATCCTCATCCTGTTCGAGCCGGTGCGCTCGCGGCTCGAGGGCGGCATCAACCGGTGGCTCTTGCGCCAGCGCGTCGAGCTGCGCGGCCGCCTCGAGGCCTTGCGCCGCGAGCTGGCCACCGTCGTCGACGTGCCCGACATGGTCCGCCGGGTGGTGACCGCGCTCGAGGAGTCGCGGCGGGTGACCGATGCGTCGATCTACCTGCTCGATCCCGACGGCGCCGGCTTCGATCGGGTCGGCCACGTCGGCCCGCCGCCGAGCGATCCGACCCACGGCCGCCTCGACGCCGGCGGCGCCCGCGCCTTCCTCGATCGCGCGCGCGCCGGCCACCTCGACGTCGAGATCCTCCGCAACGAGCTCGGCAGCCTGCCGCCCGACGCGCCGGCCGACCGCCGCGAGGCGCTGGCGGCGACGATCGCGACCTGCGAGCAGCTCGGCGCCGGCCTGGTCTTTCCGTTCCTCGGCTCGGCCGAGACCGAGCAGGGGCCGTGGCTGCTCGGGCTCCTGGTCGTGCGCGACGACCGCTCGCAGGGCGCCTTCGACCTCGACGACGTCGACGTCTTCCGCGCGCTCGCGTCGCAGGCGGCGCGCGTGATCGAGTCGAGCCAGGCGTACGAGCGCGTGAAGGAGCGCGACCGCCTCGCCGTCCTCGGCGAGATGGCGGCGGGCCTCGCCCACGAGATCCGCAACCCGCTCGGCGCCATCAAGGGCGCGGCGCAGCTCCTGCTCGGCCCCGACGGCAAGCCGCTCGAGGCGGGCACCGAGTCGGCCGAGTTCATCGACATCATCCTCGAGGAGGTCAACCGCCTGAACGCGGTCGTCACCCGCTTCCTCGACTACGCGCGCGCCGACCGCGCGGAGCCGGGCAAGCACGCCGCGATCGATCTGAACGCGTGCGTGAAGAAGGTCGCCGCCTTGATCACCGCCGCGCCCGAGGCGAAGGGGATCGACGTCCGCCTGCGCGTCGACGACCTGCTGCCGCAGGTGTCCGCCGATCCGGACGCCCTCGTGCAGGTCTTCCTCAACCTCGGCCTCAACGCGCTGCAGGCGATGCCCGATGGCGGCACGCTCGAGATCCTGACGACGCGGCGGCGGCGGTCGCGGCTCGGCTACGGCCAGTTCGCGGAGGTGCGGCTGCGCGACACCGGCGTCGGCATCCCGGCCGACCGCCTGAAGAAGCTGTTCATCCCGTTCTACACGACGAAGAGCCGCGGCACCGGCCTCGGCCTCGCGATCGCGCAACGGATCGTCAGCCAGCACGGCGGCACGATCGAGGTGCGCTCGACGGCCGGCGAGGGCTCGACGTTCTCGGTCTTCCTGCCGGTCGCGCCCGGCGTGCCGCTGTCGGCGACGACGACCGGGCCGATCTCGCTGGCGCCGCTGCGGCAGGTCGTGCCGGCGCCGGCCGCGGAGCCGGCGCCGATCGCGACGGCAGCCTCGGCGCCCGCGCCCGCGCCCGCGGCCCGCGCCACCGAGGCCGCGTCCGGCGAGCACAGCGCCGTCGAGCCGCTGCCT
>DASZXE010000550.1:0-11491 GCA_035546475.1 Kofleriaceae bacterium | reverse complement strand
GTCGTCGCGATCGGCCCGCGACGGCTTGTCGTGCAGCTTGCCGAGCGCGCGGGCGATGCGCTGCTCGCACGCCTCCTCGCTGTCCGCCGTGTCCTTCACGAACACCAGCGGCTGCGCGATCGCCGCGTCGTACTCGGCCTGCGTGAGCCGCCCGCGCTTCAGCATCGTCGCCAGGATCCGATCGATCTTGTCGGCGCTCCAGCTCGTGAGCTGCCCCGCGCAGTACTGCCGGTAGCGCTGCTTCGGCGACGGCAGGATCGACGAGAAGAACGCCGACTCCTTCGGCGTCAGGTCGTGCGCCGACTTGCCGAAGTAGTGCTGCGCCGCGGTGCCGATGCCGTAGATGCCCGGGCCGTACTCGATCGCGTTGATGTAGATCTCCATGATCCGGTCCTTGTCGAGCGCCTGCTCGATGGCCCAGGTCAGCACCAGCTCCTGCAGCTTCCGCGACAGCGTCTTCTCCTGGTAGAGCAGCACGTTCTTGACGGTCTGCATGGTGATCGACGACGCGCCGTACTTGAAGTAGCCGGCCTTCAGGTCCTTCACCAGCGCGCTCTTGAACTCGCGCGGCAGGAAGCCGTGGTGGCTGTAGAACTGCGAGTCCTCGGTCGTC
The DNA here is from genome assembly GCA_035546475.1 of Kofleriaceae bacterium. Lineage (GTDB taxonomy): Bacteria > Myxococcota_A > Polyangia > Haliangiales > Haliangiaceae > UBA2376. The sequence continues at coordinate 10,878 of DASZXE010000550.1, read as the reverse complement.
ATGAGCGACAGCGGCAGGTACGGCGACACCTCGGCGAGCGGCACGAAGCCGGGGCTGCCGGGGCCGATCGTGATCGTGTCCCAGACGTCCGGCTCGACCTCGACCAGGTGCTCGAACGGGCCGTCGAGGCGGGCGATGGCGTCGGGGAGCTGCGCGATCTTGCAGCCGCGCAGGCCGACCGAGCCGTCGAGGTCGGTGGCGTCGAGGTCGCTCCAGTCGATCGCGACGTGGAGGTCGCTCGAGAACGTGCCCTTGGCGCGGAGGTCGCTGATGTAGCGCGCCAGCTCGCGCGGCACCGCGTCGAGCACCTGCTGGCAGGGGACCGGCGGCACCTGCAGCCGCGCCGACAGCGCGGTGCGCGGGCGCCGGCCGCCACCGGCGGTGACGCCGCCCGGCAGCGCGACCTGGCCCGTGATCGAGAACGGCAGGCCGCGCGACTCGAAGTCGCCGCGGGTGAGCGCGAGCGTACGGGCGCGCCGGTCGAAGCTGCCGCGGACCTCGCCGGTGAGCTCGAGGCCGCGCACCGGCTGCTCGGCCAGCATCGGGTGCGCCACCGTCAGGTCGCGCAGGTGGAAGTTGCCGGTGAAGTCGGTGACCGCGCCATCGATCGTGATCGTCAGCGCGGCGTCGACGGTCGTCTTCTGGTAGTCGACCAGGCGGCCGCGGCCCTCGAGGAGCGGGCGCAGCTTGTCGAGGCTGAACTGCTCGGCGACCAGGTCGATCTGGCCCTTCGCCGCGTCGGGGTCGACCCAGCCCTTGGCGGTCCACAGGCCGGCCTCGACGCCGCCGTAGCCGCCGGCGAGGTCGACCTGCAGGCGGCCGGGCTGGCTGCCGTCGGCGAGCGTGCCGGTGATGCCGGTGAGCGCCATGCCCTTCCACGGCGTCGCCGCGCCGCCGGTGATGGTGACGTCGCGGTGGTCGCCCCGCTCGTGGACGACCACCCGGGCGGCGCCGGCGCGCGGGCCGAGCACGGTGGCGACCATCGGCTTGTCGACGGTGAGGACCCGGTCGTCGCCGGCGACGTGGACGCTGACCTCGGCGGCGCTGCCCTGCAGCTCGCCCATCGCGTCGTCGGCGGTGACCGCGATGCCGTCGACCTCGATCTCCTTCGGGCGCATCGAGCCGAGGCCGCCGCCGCCCCGGTCGAGCCCGTGCGCGCCGTGGCTGAACCGCTGGCGGAGGAGGTCCAGGTTGGTGCCGCCGTCGACGTTGCGGTGGACGGCCAGGCGGCCGCCGTGGATGGCGACCAGGCCGACCCGCGCGCGGGCGAGGAACGACGGCCAGGTGGCGAAGCCGATGTCGATCCGGTCGAGGTGGGCGAGGGGGGCGCCCGGGCCGTCGGCATCCGACACGACCTCGAGGGCGCGGATGGTGGCGTGGCCGAGCCGGACGTCGATGGTGCCGGCCTGGAGCTTCACGCCGAGCTTGTGCTCGAGGCGGGGGAGGACGCGGGAGCGGATGTACCAGGCGCCGACCCGCGGATAGACGACCCGGAGGCCGACCAGCGTGCAGACGCCGAGGCCTGCCACGACCGCGCCGAGCACGATCCAGACGCGGCCGGGCCGGAAGCGCATCGGGCCGTTCCTACCACGAAGGGGGTCGGGGACCGGGCGGGATCGTCGGACCGTACGGAAGCACTTCGATAGCCAACGCCTTGCCGCGCCGGGATCTTCCCTGAGCCTCGCTCGCCCCAGCTCCGCGTCCGTGTCCGTGTCCGCGTCCGTGTCCGCGTGCGCGGACGACGCGGACGCTCGCGTTCACGTCGACGCAGGCGGCGCCGTGGACATGAGCGCCACCGCTGTCCGAAGCCGGTGACCGACGCAGGGCCTCGCGAGCGCGCGGCGGCGGGGTTACTTCTTCTTCTTCTTCGCTGGCTTGGCCGGCTTGGCCGGCTTCTTCGCGGGCTTCGCGGCAGCCTTGGCGGGCTTCGCCGCCGCCTTGGCGGGCTTCGCCGCGGCCTTCGCCGGCTTCGCCGCCGCCTTCGCGGGCGCCTTGGCCGGGGCCGTCTTCGCGGGCGCCTTGGCCGGGGCCGCCTTCGCCGCGCCCTTCGCCGCCGCCGGCTTGGCCGGCGCGCCCTTCGCGGGCGCACCCTTGGCCGGCGCGCCCTTCGCGGCGCCCTTCGCCGCCGCGGCCTCCTTCGCCGGAGCCGCGCCCTTCGCCGGCGCCGCACCCTTCGCCGGAGCCGCGCCCTTCGCCGCCGCGGCCTCCTTCGCCGGCGCGCCCTTCGCAGCCGGCGCCGCAGCAGCACCCTTGGCGCCCTTGCCGCCCTTGGCCTTCTTCTTCTCCTCGGCGAGCCGCGTCGTCACCGCCCGCTGGCCCTCCTCGGTCTTGGCCGCCGCGGCCCCGCGCGCCTTCTCGAGCGCGGCCTGGACGTCGGCGGCGCTGCGGATCACGATCGGCGCCGCGTTCTCGTCCTTCTTCTTCGGACGCTTCTTCTTCTTCGCGTCGCGCGGCGGCGGGATCTCGCTGATGCCCGGCATCGTCGGGGCCAGGTCGCCGCGGTTGTGGACCAGGATGCGCGGCTCCGCCTCGTCGCGGAACACCATCGCCACCTTGTTGTCGGGCAGCAGCTCGGTCACGAAGCCGATGTCGAACTTCGGGTGGGCGACCACGTCGCCGATCTCGTACGTGTCGCGGATCGAGTACGGCCGGCAGTTGGCCAGGTCCGCCTCGCTCGCCCGCGACATCGCCTCCTCCCAGGTCACCCGGCTCGTCGTCGGCCGGCGCGGCGAGTCGCTCGCGCTGCCCTCCTCGGCGGCGTCACCCCGTGGCTTCCGGTAGGCGTGCACCTCGCCACAGACCACGCATTGCACGCGACGGACCTCGTCCTCGTACATGCTGATGATCGTGTGGGTCGTGTCGGCCTTGCACCGCGGCGACGGGCAATAGGCCTCGATCTCGCCACCTACTTCGTCCGCGTCTTCATCGAAGATGGAGTCCATCCCAGCCTCACTTGCGGGGCCTGCCCGGGGGGTACCCGAGGGAGTTCCCAGGGGAGTGACAGTCGGAGTCGTGCGGAGATCGGGGCTCGTCGGCCGGGAGGGGGTGGCGCCTCGGTAACTACCTGGAACCGCGTCACTCCCGACCAATCCGGAGCAGGCCCGGATTCAGTCAGCGTCCTAACACATGCTGCGATTCCTAGCAACGATACCCACTTACAAGATCGCGCATCAGATCCCCGCCTCGCGGTACAACCGACCGGCGATGCGCCGGCTCCTGGTCGTCAACGCCCTGATTTTCTTGGTCTTGGCGTCTGCCGCGGCGCTCGCCTACTATGGCTACAGCTACACGGCCGACCTCTCCTCGCGCGAGCGCGACCTGGTCGAGGACACGATGCACGAGCTCGCCGCCGAGAAGGTCATCGGCATCGAGAGCCAGATCATCGACGTCGACCAGAAGCTGTTCACGACGATCGACCCGGACAGCCTGGGCGACCTGGCGGCCGTGGTCCGCGCCCAGCAGGCCCCGATCGCCAGCGTCTTCGTGCTCGGCCCCGACCTGCGCATCCTGCCGTCCGGCTACGTGTCGAGCCGGCCGGGTGACGAGGCGCTCGACTTCCGCAGCCTGTTCGAGCAGCAGATCGTCCCCCAGCTCCCGCTGGCCGCGCAGCCGGAGGATCGCCGCGGCCACGCCCACCTGATCATCGACGGCCGGCCGTACCTGTTCGGCTTCACCCGCCGGCAGGCGCACGGCCAGCCGTACTACGTCGTGGTCGAGACCGACCTGCTCCACCTGGTCGCGTCGGTCTTCCCCCAGTTCTTCGGCGTCACCTCGCCCCGGCTCTACCAGGTGGTCGACGACCACGGCGAGCTGGTCTACGGCGCGCCGTTCTTCGGCAGCGGGTCGGCGACGATCGAGCTGCGCTTCGCGGAGACGGTCGACCACTGGCGGCTGCGGGTGACCCAGCGCGACCCGGGGGCGTCGGCGGCGCGCGGGCGGCGCAAGGCGATCGACCTGGTGCTGATCGGCATGGCGATGGCGATCATCACCGCCGGCCTCGGGGTGCTGCTGCTGGCGGTGCGGCGCGAGCGCCGGGCGAACGCGCTCAAGAGCGAGTTCATCTCCAACGTCTCGCACGAGCTGAAGACGCCGCTGTCGATCATCTCGATGTTCGGCGAGATGCTGGCGTCGGGCCGGGTGAAGGGGCCGGCGCAGGCGACCGAGTACGCGGAGGTGATCTGGCGCGAGAGCGTGCGGCTCGCCCGGCTGATCGACAACGTGCTCGACTTCGCGAAGATCGAGCGCGGCGTCGACGTCTACGAGTTCGCCGAGGGGGACGTCGCCGAGGTCTGCGCGCGGGCGGTCGAGCTGTCGAGCCACCGGCTCAACAACGCGGGCATGACCGCGGCGGTCGACCTGCCGCCCGAGCTGCCGGCGCGCATCGACGGCAACGCGCTCACGCTGGCGGTGCTCAACCTGATCGACAACGCCATCAAGTACGCGCCCGACGGCAAGCGGATCGAGGTCGCGGCGAAGGAGATCGGCGAGCGGCTCGAGATCGCGGTGCGCGACTTCGGCCCCGGCATCGAGGCCGACGAGCACCCGCGGATCTTCGAGCGGTTCTACCGGGCCAGGGCGGTGCGCCTGAAGCCGATCCGCGGGTCGGGCATCGGCCTGGCGCTCGTCGAGCACATCGCGACCGCGCACGGCGGCGGGGTGTCGGTGTCGAGCGAGCCCGGCAAGGGCGCGACCTTCACGATCTGGCTGCCGCGGCCGCGCCCGGCTTCGTCGTGAGCGCGCCGCCCGGACGTGGTATGCCTCGGCCGGTCGTGACCGCTGTGAGCAGCGAAGGGTCGAAGAAGATCCTCGTCATCGAGGACGAGCCGGACATCGTCCGCGGGCTGCAGGACGCGCTCAGCTTCGAGGGCTTCCTGGTCGAGGCGCGCGGCACCGGCGCCGACGGGTTGCGGGCGGCCGGCGAGTGGGGGCCGGACCTGGTGCTGCTCGACCTGATGCTCCCCGACGACAACGGCTACCGGGTGTGCGAGGCGCTGCGCGAGCGCGACCCGATCACGCCGATCATCATCCTGACCGCGAAGGCGCAGGAGGCCGACAAGGTGCGCGGCCTCGACGCCGGCGCCGACGACTACGTGACGAAGCCGTTCTCGGTGGCGGAGCTGATCGCGCGGATCAACGCGATCTTCCGGCGGCAGTCGCGGCTGGCGGCGACCGACGAGACGTTCGCGATCGGGACGTGGACGGTGAACGCGCGCAAGCACACGCTCGTGCGCGGCCGGCAGAGCAAGCGGCTCACGTTCTACGAGCTCGAGGTGCTGAAGCTCCTGCGCGAGCGCAGCGACGAGGCGGTGTCGCGCGACGAGCTGCTCGAGAAGGTGTGGGGCATGCCCGGCTCGCCGACCAGCCGCACCGTCGACAACTTCATCGTCAAGCTGCGCCGCAAGCTGGAGGAGGACCAGAAGGCGCCGCGCCACATCCTCACCGTCTACGGCACCGGCTACAAGCTCGTCCCCTGACCGGGCTGGCCGGCGCTGGCTCCGGCCGACCCGGCGTCGATCCGCTCCTGCCGTGGGGCACCGTGCCGCACGACGGAGTCGCGTACCGATCGAGCTGACGCGGTGAACCGACGGATTCGTCGGATTTCTTGGGCTGCTCCGGGCGCTGGCGTATCCTTTTCGCCGATGCCGGCCCCGCCCCGTCCGTCGTGCCCGTCGTGCGGCATCGCGGTGACGCCGGGCTACACCCGCTGCCCGAAGTGCCACCGGCCGCTGCCGTCGTCGACGCGGTTCAGCCGGCTCGGCGACAGCGCCGGCGGCGGCGGGACGACGAGCGAGCCGGCCGAGGAGCCGGTGACGCGCTGGCCGTGGTACCTGGCGGGCGCGGTCGTGCTGGCCGGCGCGGTCGCGGTCATCATCCTCGGCGCGGGGCACCGCAAGGTCGCGCCGCCGCTGCCCGACGATCCGGTCAGCCCCGAGCAGGCGACCCAGCCGCCGGCGGCCGGCAGCGACGAGGAGCCGACGACGCCGCCGCCGCCGCGGCCGCCGGATCCGGCGCCGATCGCCGATCGCCTGCAGCGCCTGCTCGGCAACGCGCGGCTGTTCGCGACCGTCGAGGCGCAGGACGACACCGTCGAGATCCGCTCGAACTTCTGCGCCGATCCCGGCATGCCCGGCGTGATCGCCCAGGTCGCGCCCGACCTCCGCGAGTCGGGCATCGTCGACGTCACCTGCCGCGCGCTGTCCGGCGTCGAGGCCTGGACGCGTCCGCTGCCGTAGCGGGGCCGGTGGCGGCGGCCGGCGGGCGGCCGGCGGAGAGAGAGGTCGCGCCGCGGACCAAGGCGGCGTCGAGGTCGACGTCGAGGCCGGCGATCGCCGTCCTCCGCTCCCTCGGCGACGACGACCTGTCGGAGGTTCAAGACCACGTCGCCGTCGAGGTCGTCACCGACATCGACGTCGATATCGACGGCGCCGTCGACAGCGACCGTCAGTGGGCGTCGTCGTCGGTGAGCTCCTCGACGGTGGCGAGGACGTCCTTCACGTCGAGGAGGCGGAGCTTCTCGTCCCAGGGCACGCGCACGCCGGCCTCCTTGCGGAAGAGGACGTGGGCGCCGTGCGGCACGCCGGAGACGTTCTCGGCGACGTCGTCGGAGGTCGGCCGGTCGCGCGCGACCTCGATCACCTCGCCGTAGGAGGCCTCGTCGTGGGCCTCCTTGGCGCCGGCGGGCAGGTAGAGGCCGGCGTCGGTGCGGTCCTCGTCGCGGATGAGCCGCACCAGGATCCGCATGCCGAGCGGGAGGATGAGGCGGTGCTGCTTGCGGCGCGTCGGTTCGTCGGTCACGGGCGCGACATCATACGCCGCGCCGCGCGCGCGCCGGCACCCGGCGCCGGCGGACGCCGAACCCGAGCCCGACCGCGAGGGCGAGCGCGAGGCTGCCGCGCGGGCCGGCGGCGCCCTGGTCGCAGCAGCCGCCGCTGAGGTCGTCGGGCGGCCCGCACTCGCCGGGATCGTTCGCCTTCGGGTAGATGGCGCAGATCGCGGCGATGTCGTCGTCGGACAGGCTGGCCTTGGTGGTCTCGCCGCAGACCTGGAACGGGTACATCGTGGCGTCGACGATGCGGGCGTCGGTCGTCTCGCTGCACAGCGGGACCGGGTTGCCGTCGCCGTCGGTGCGTGGGGGATCGGCCGGGCCGAGGCAGGTGTGGCCGAGGCCGAGCAGGTGGCCGAGCTCGTGGACGAGCGTGTTCTCCAGGTCCGCCTGGCAGCCGGCGTCGGACAGCGTCTGCCCGTTCGTCGAGATCGCGAAGTCGACGCCGTTCAGCTCGACGTCGGCGTCGATCAGCTCGCCGTTGCGATCGTTCGACGCGTCGTCGACGAAGAGCAAGGTCGTGATGCCGGCCGCCTGCGGCGAGAAGCAGTGCATGTCGTTGCCGTCGACGGCGGGCCGGCACCACTCGGTGTCGCGGATCTTGATGAGGTTCTTGCCGTCGTTGCCGACCTCGCTGTCGACGGTGCCCATGTCGACGAGGTCGATGTAGCTGCAGCCGGCGACGCCGGTGTTCCAGACGTCCATCGACTGCGACATCACCGCCTGCTCGGCGTCGCCGGCGATCGCGGTGGTCCCCTCCTTGGCCCGCCAGACCTGCGCGCAGCTCTTCGCCCAGTAGACCGGCACGTTGGTCTTGTTGGTCGGCGTGCGCACGTACGGCGTGGCGGCCCCGGGGCCGGCGGCGCCGGCGGCCGCGAGCAGCTCGGCGTCGTCGACGACCCAGCGCGGGCGCGTCGTGCGGCCGCCCGCCATCGCCTCGGTCGGGTGGACGGTGAGGCGCACGTGCTGGCCCGGCTCGAGCCGCGGCGCGCCGTGGATCACCATCATCGTCAGGCCGTCGACGTGGCCGCCGAGCTCGACGACGTCGACGTCGCCGCCGGCGGTGCGCACGACGGCGTCGGTGAGGATGGTGCGGCGATCGGCGGTCCAGCGGCTCGCGGCGGCGATGACGTCGCCGTCGACCGTCGACGGCGCGCGCGCGGCCTGGGCCTGCGCGTGGATGCGCGCGGCGAGCGGGGGGGGCGCCGCGGCCACCTGTGCGCGCGCCGCTCGAGGGCCCGCCGCCGCGATCGTCGCCGCCAGCGCGGCCCCGCCCGCCACCGCCCAGGGGATCGACACACCGCGCGGCCTCATCCGTTCGAGGCTAGCACGGCGGCCACCACCGGCGCCGCGCCGCGTTCCGACCGGCTACGATGCGAGCGTCGATGCCGCGCCCCCCCGCCATCCCCGAGCGCGCGCTGGTCAACGCGACCTGGCTCGCGCGCCTGCGCTGGGCCGAGATCGCCGGCCAGGCGGCGACGTTGCTCGTCGCGACCCGGCTGGTCGCCAGCTCGCTGCCGTGGTGGACGCTGCTCGTGCTGGTCAATGCCGGCGCGGTGTCGAACGTCGTCCTCGAGCTGTGGCTGCGGCGGCGGCCGGCGGTGCGCGACTGGCACGTCGCCGGCATCATGGCCCTCGACGTCGGCCTCCTGACCGCGCTGCTCTACCTGACCGGCGGGCCGCTCAACCCGTTCGGCGTGCTGTACCTGGTGCAGATCGCGCTGGCGACGGTGCTGGTGCCGGCGGTCTTCTCGTGGGCGCTGGTCGCGCTGTCGTTCGCCTGCTTCGGGCTGCTGCTGGTCGCGCACCGGCCGCTCGTCATCAGCGAGCGGGTGCACACGGTCGGCATGTGGGTCGCGCTCGGCGTGGCGTCGGCGTTCATCGTGACGTTCCTCTTCCGGGTGACGACCGCGCTCGCCGAGCGCGAGCGCGAGCTCGAGGACGAGCGCAACCTGACCGCGCGCCAGGAGCGGCTGGCGTCGCTGGCGACGATGGCGGCCGGCGCCGCGCACGAGCTGGCGACGCCGCTCGGCACGGTCGCGCTGGTCGCGAAGGAGCTGGAGCGCCACCTCGACGGCGTCGGCGACCCGAACCTCGTCGAGGACGCGAAGCTGATCCGCCGCGAGGTCGGCCGCTGCCGCGCGATCCTCGACCAGATGGCGGGCGGCGCGGGCGCGGCCGGCGAGAGCATGTCGACGGTGACGATGGCGGCGATCGTCGAGGAGGCGCTGACCGGCGCCCGCCCGGAGCCGAAGGTCGTCCTCCAGCTCGCCGACGCCGGCGCGGCGACCATCCGGCTGCCGGCGCGCGCGGTGAGCCAGGCGCTGCGCTCGCTCATCACCAACGCGCAGGATGCGTCGGGGCCGGCGAACGACGTGGTCGTGACCGGCGCGATCCGCGCGGAGGTGCTGGCGATCGACATCGCCGACCGCGGGCCGGGGATGAGCCCCGAGCTGCTCGCCCGCATCGGCGAGCCGTTCTTCACCACCAAGCAGCCGGGGCGGGGCATGGGGCTCGGGCTGTTCCTGTCGCGCGCGGTCTTCGAGAGCATCGGCGGCGCGATGCTCATCGACTCGACGCCCGGCCAGGGGACGCGGATCACCGTGACGGTGCCGGTCGATGTCGAGGCGCGGGCCCGGCGACGGCCGCGGGGCGAGTCGCCGCCAGTGGCCGGCTGATCGCCAGTCGGTGTATGGTCGGCGCCATGACGGAGCACGGCCTCAGCCGCCCCTCGATCCTCCTGGTCGACGACGACGAGGTGTTCCGCAGCCGCATGGCGCGGGCGTTCACCGAGCGCGGCTACGAGGTGACCACCGCCGCCGATCACGACAGCGCCATCGAGCTGGCCCGCGCCGACTCGCCGGAGATGGCGGTGATCGACCTCAAGATGCCGGGCAAGGGCGGCCTCGAGCTCCTGAAGGCGCTGCACGAGATCGATCCGAACACGAAGGTCGTCGTGCTGACCGGCTACGGCAGCATCGCGACGGCGATCGACGCCGTGCGGCTGGGCGCGACCTACTACCTGGCGAAGCCGGCCGACGCCGACGAGATCCTGGCGGCGTTCGCGCGCGGGCAGGCGCCGCCGCTCGAGCCGCCGGAGGTCGACTACAAGGCGCCCAGCCTGGCGCGCGCCGAGTGGGAGCACATCAACCGGGTGCTGTCCGACTGCGGCGGCAACATCTCCGAGGCGGCGCGCCGGCTCGGCATCCACAGGCGCTCGCTGCAGCGCAAGCTGCACAAGTACCCGCCGAACCGGTAGCCCGGAACCGCAGGCGCGGCTCAGAAGCGGGCGCGGGCGGCGAGGGTGAGCTCGACGAGGTCGCGGTCGCGCTGCGGCCGGTCGAGCGGCGCGGCGACGCCGGCGGTGAGCTCGCCGGCGCGGCTCCAGAGCTGGCAGGCGATCGCGACGCGGTGGACGAAGTCGTCGCCGGGGACGTCGGCGAGGATGTAGCTGGTCGTCTCGACGGTGGCGGCGAGGCGGACCGGGCCGGCGACGGCGATGCTGCCGCCGAGGTCGGCGTGGAGGAGCAGGCGGTTGGGCCCGTCGGTGGGCAGGAGCAGCGAGGCGGCCAGGCGGAGCTGGGCGGACGCCTTGCCGACGGTGCGGCGGGGCGAGACGGCGACCACGACGCTGGTCGTGCGCGGCGCGGTCGGGATCGGATCGACGACGGCGAGGTCGGTGCTGGCGGCGGCGACCTCGCCGGCATCGCCGCTCGCGCTGGCGGCGGGGAGGTCGAGATCGATCGTGGCGATGAGGCGCGGGCGGACGAGCAGGCCGAGGCCGAGGCGCGGGTTGGTGAGCGTGACCGCGCGGGTGCCGTCGGCGTCGCCGAGCTGGAGGCCGATGGCGGCGTCGGCCCAGGCGCGGGAGGCGAGCGGGCGGCGGACGGCGAGCTCGAGGGTGCCGGCGTCGAGGTCGGTGGCGCGGCGGTAGCGCAGCGCGAGCGTGACGGCGCGCTCGCGGCGCGGGCTCGGCAGGTCGGGGGGCGGCGGCGGCTCGGCCGGGCTGACCAGCGGCGGCTCGACGGGCGGCGGTGCCGGTGGCGTTGAGGGAG
>DASZXE010000549.1:0-7859 GCA_035546475.1 Kofleriaceae bacterium | reverse complement strand
GGTCGGGCCGGCCGCGGCGTCGGTGCCGGCGTCGATGCGCGAGGTGACCGGCTCGCGGACGCGCGCGTCGACGTCCGGCTCCTCGGCATCGACCGGCTCCGCTTCCGGCGCGTCGATCAGCGCCGTCACCATCGGCGTGGCGTCGACGACCCGCGGCGGCGCGTCCGGAGGCGCCGGCGGCGCATCGACCGCCGCGTCGGTCGGCACACTCGCCACCAGCTTCGGCGCGTGGAACGTCGCGCGCCGCACCGCCCACGCGCCGACCCCGGCGGCCGCCGCCAGCCCGACCGCGAACGCGCCGCGCCGCCAGCGCTGGCCCCGCTCGAGCTTCTTCAGCAGCTCGAGCGCCGCCGGCTGCTTCGGATCGATCGTCAGCACCCGGTCGAGCAACTCGAGCGCGCCCGCGCGGTCGCGCGGCAGCTCCTCCTTCGCGCGCCGCACCAGGTGATCGGTGAGCCGCGCCGCCAGCGCCAGCTCGTAGCCGACCGGGTTCGCGAAGTAGCGGGCGAGCTCCTCCTTGTCCGACGTCAGCCCCGAGCCGGCGAGGTACGCCTCGAGGTCGGCCAGCATCGCGCCCACCGTCGGGTAGCGATCGGCCGGCGCGCGCGCCATCGCCCGCAGGATGATCTTGCCGAGCTGGTTGCCGATGCGCGGGTTGGCCTGGCGCGGATCGACGAACTTGCAGTCGGCGATCTTCTTCAGGATCTCGTGCGGGTTCTTCCCCTCGAACGGCAGCTTGCCGACGGTGAGCTGGTAGAGGACGATGCCGGTCGCGAAGACGTCGGTGCGGAAGTCGAGCGGCTGGCCCTCGACGTGCTCGGGCGACATGTACGCCGGCGAGCCGAGGAGCTGGCCGGTCACCGTCATCCGCTGGGCGTCGAGCATCTGCGAGATGCCGAAGTCGGTCAGCTTGACGACGCCGTCGGACCGGATCATCACGTTCTCCGGCTTGACGTCGCGGTGCAGCACGCCCTGGCCGTGGGCGTGGCCGAGCGCGCGGCAGATCTGGGCGACGATCAGCGCGCCGATCTCGGCGAAGCGGGGCGGGTGGTCGGTGATCGCCTGCTTGAGCGTCGTGCCGTCGATGAACTCGGTGACGATGTAGCTCTCCGGCGACTCGCGGCCGGAGTAGGCGAAGATCTCGAGGATGTTCTCGTGGTGGAGCTTGGCGACCGCGTGCGCCTCGCGCTCGAAGCGGTCGCGCGCCTCGGCGTGCTCGGCGAGGTGGCGGTGCAGCACCTTGACGGCGACGTGGCGGCGCAGGCTGCGGTCGAGCCCTCGGTAGACGACCGCCATGCCGCCCTGGCCGACGCGCTCCAGCAGCTCGTACTTGTCGAGGACCTGTCCGACGTCGATCACGGCCGGGGCGGGGCGGGGCGGTGGAAGGCACCCCTGACGAGCGTGTCACGGTCCGGGGCCTGGTGGGAGGACTCGACGCCCGGCCCGAGGGTTGCCCAACCAGTTGCATCGTAGGCGGGTTTGGCCGGGAGCCGCAACCGGCGTGCGACAATGACGTCAGGGGGCGCGGGGCTGGTACGATGTGACCGTGCGTCGGTGCTCCGCGCTCGCGTTGGCGTTCGTGGTCGGCCTCGGGCTGTCGATCGGCGGGGCGTCGGCGGCGTGGGCGGGGCCGTCGAACTTCCGGCTGTCGGAGGTGGCGACCGCGTCGGCGACCAGCGATCCGGCGGCGCGCTACGTCGAGCTCGAGAACCTCGACGAGGGCTGCGTCTTCCCGTCGACCCAGGTGATCTCGTACCGCGCCGACGGCAGCGAGGTCGGCCGGGCGGCGCCGTTCACCGCCACCACCTGCTTCGCGGCGGGGTCGTTCATCCTGCTGGCGACGCCGGCCGCGCAGACGGCCTTCGGCACCACCGCCGACGCCAGCCTGGTGCCGGCGCTGCCGGGGCCGGCGGGGCAGGTCTGCCTGGTCAGCTCGGCGACCCGCTACGACTGCGTCCGCTGGGGCCACGTGACGGTGCCGGTGCACGACCTGTTCGATCCCGACGACGACACGAGCGCGGTGCCGCCGCCGGGCGGGCTGGCGCTGTCGCGGGTGTCGGACACCGGCGTGATCGCGGTCGACTGGCAGGTGCAGACGCCGACGCCGCGCGGGCCGAACGATGGGAGCCCATGGGATCCGCTCGACGCCGGCATCGACGGGCCGCCGCCGATCGCCGCCGGCATCGACGCCCGGCCGCCGCGGCCCGACGGCGGCCACGGCTCGGTCGATGCGGCGGTCGTCGACGCGCCGCCGGAGACGTTCCTCGACCTCGACCCCGGCGGCGGGGCGGCGTGCGGCTGCCGGACCGGCGCGACGCCGGGTGGCGCCCTGCCGTTCGCCGGCGCGGCGGTGCTGCTGCTGGTCCGCCGGCGCCGCGCCCGCGCGAGCCGCGCCTCACGCTGACCGCGTGTCGCCGGGGCGCAACGAGCGCCGGCGCACGAGGCCACCGACGACGCCGCGCCGCAAGTCGGCGCCGTCGACCCGGCGCGGGCTGGCACGCCGGGCGCATCGGACCACGGGGATGATGGCCGCGGCGCTGCTGCTCTCGATCGCCGTCGTGGTGGCGGCGTTCCTCGTCCTCGTCTTCGTCGGTGACGTGCTCGGCGCCCCGCGCCCGCGCCCGCGCGAGCAGCCGCGCGAGGCTGCGGACTGGCTGCGGCCCGACCGGATGGTGACGCGCCCGCTGCGCGCCGTGGTCCGGACCGCGACCCCCGACGCGCGCTGACGCATCCCGCCGCCCGCCCACGCAGGCCGCGCCGGCCGCGCCGCCTACGACGGCTTCGCCGCGACGGTGCCCGCGTGCCGCAGCAGCTCCGACAGGAGCTCGACCGACACCGGCTTCACCAGGTGGTGATCGAACCCGGCCGCCTTCGTCTTCTCGCGGTCCTCGTCCATGCCCCAGCCGGTCAGGGCGATCATCAGCGGCCGGAACTCGCGCGACGCCTGCCGTACCCGCTGGCAGACCTCGAGCCCGTCCATCTCCGGCAGGCCGACATCGCACAGCACGACCTGCGGCTTCGACTCGAGCGCGAGCGCCAGCCCCTTCGGCCCGGTGTGGGCGACCTTGACCCGGTGGCCGCTCGACTCGAGCCACACCACCAGCGTCTCGGCGACGTCCTCGTTGTCCTCGATGACGACGATGTCGAGCGGCGTCATCTTCGCCCGCGGCATCGCCGGGCGGCCGCGCACCGGCGTCGTCGCGTCCGACCGCTCCGCGACGTCGGCGCCCGGCAGGCGGACCGTGAACGTCGCGCCTCGGTTCTCGCCGGAGCTGGTCGCCGTCAGGTCGCCGCCGTGGAGCTGCGCCAGCCGCTGGGCGAGCGCGAGGCCGATGCCGGCGCCGCGGTCGGGGGTGCCGTCGCCGACCCGCTCGACCCGCGCGAACATCTCGAAGATGCGGGCGAGCTGGTCGGGCGCGATGCCGATGCCGGTGTCGGTCACGGTGATGACCGCCCAGCCGTGGTCGTGCTCGAGCGTCACCCGCACCGCGCCGCCGCCGGGCGTGAACTTCGCGGCGTTGTGGAGCAGGTTGCCGAGGATCTGCGCGACCCGCGTCGGATCGACGTCGCCGGTCACCTGCTGGCGCACGACCGTCATCAGCTCGATCTGCCGCTGCTCGAACAGCGGGCGGAACGTGTCGCAGGTGTTGAGGACGAGCCGCACCAGGTCGGTCCGGTCCTTCTTGATCTCGAGGACGCCGCGGCTGATGCGCGACACGTCGAGCAGGTCGTCGATCAGCCGCACCAGGTGGTCGAGCTGGCGGTTCATCGCCGCCAGCGTCCGGCTCGCCGCGTTGGTCGGCGACGGCAACTGCATCAGCAGGTCGACGCCGGTGCGCAGCGGCGCCAGCGGGTTGCGCAGCTCGTGGGCGAGCGTCGCCAGGAACTCGTCCTTCTGCCGCGCCGCCTGCAGGAGCGCCTTCTCCGACTTCTGCAGCTCGGCGGTGCGCTCGGCGACCCGCTGCTCGAGGCGCTCGTTGAGGTCGGCCAGCGCCCGCGTCTTCCGGTACAGGTCGGCGAACACCGCGACCTTGTGCCGGAGGATCTGCGGGTTGAACGGCTTGGTCATGTAGTCGACCGCGCCGGCGCCGTAGCCGGCGACCACGTCCTTGTCCTCCATCATGTGGGCGGTGAGGAACAGGATCGGGATCTGCCGGAACCGCTTGGTCCCCTTGATGATCTGCGCCAGCTCGATGCCGTTCACCTTCGGCATCTTGATGTCGAGGACGATCGCGGCCACGTCGTGCTCGAGCAGCACGCGCAGCGCGAGGTCGGCGTCCTCGGCCCGCAGCAGCCGGTACCCCTGATCGTCGAGCACCGCCTCGAGCGCATCGAGGTTGCGGCTCTCGTCGTCGACCAGCAGGATCTCGACCGGCTCTTCACTCACTGGTGGGCCCCCCGATCATAGCTCATCGGTACAGCCAGACACGCAGCAGCGACAGGAGCTGGTCGGTGTTGACCGGCTTGGCGATGTAGTCGGAGGCGCCGGCCTCCAGACACTTCTCCCGGTCGCCCTTCATCGCCTTGGCGGTCAGGGCCAGGATCGGCAGGGTGCCGAACTTGGGATCCTTGCGGATCTCGCGCATGGTCTCGTAGCCGTCCATCTCCGGCATCATGATGTCCATCAGGACGACGCCGAGGTCCGGCGTGGCCTTGATGGTGTCGATCGCCTGCCGGCCGTTGGTCGCCGACAGGACGTCCATCTCCTGGTTCTCGAGGATGGTGGTGAGGGCGAAGATGTTGCGGGCGTCGTCGTCGACGACCAGTACCTTGCGGCCGCGCAGCGCCTCGGTCGAGCCGTGCAGCTTCTCGATCATCTTGCGCTTCGGCTCGGGCAGCTCGGCGACCACCCGGTGGAGGAACAGCGAGGTCTCGTCGAGCAGCCGCTCGGGCGACTGCACGTCCTTCAGCACGACGCTCTTGGCGAGCACCCGCAGGCGGGCCTCCTCCTCGGCCGACAGCTCCTTGCCGGTGAAGACGACGATGGGGATGTCGCGCAGCGCCGGCTCCTTCTGCAGCTCCTCGAGCAGCTCGAACCCGGTCATGTCGGGCAGCCGGAGGTCGACCACGCAGCAGTCGAACCGCCCCGAGCGCAGCGCGTCGAGCGCCGCGGCGCCGGTGGCCACCGCCACGATGTCGATGTCCGAGTGGCCGAGCAGCTCGACGATGCTCGACCGCTCGCGGTCGTTGTCCTCGATGACCAGCAGCCGCTTCTGGTGCGGCTGCGCGAACAGCTTCAGCTTGTCGAAGGCGGTCTCCAGCTCGCCGGTGGTGGCCGGCTTGACCAGGTAGCTGAACGCGCCGTGCGACAGCCCGTGCTGGCGCTCCTCCTCGACCGACAGCATCTGCACCGGCACGTGGCGGGTGCGCGGATCCAGCTTGAGGCTGTTGAGCACGGTCCAGCCGAGCATGTCGGGCAGGAAGACGTCGAGGATGATGGCGGTCGGCAGGTGGTCGCGGGCGAGGCCGAGGCCCTCGTGGCCGCGCATGGCGACGATCCCCTTGAAGCCGCGGCTGCGCGCGATCCCGAGCAGGATGCGGGCGTAGTGCGGATCGTCCTCGACGATGAGGAGCACCGCGTCGCCCTCGCCGATGTCGGCCCGGTCGTCCGCGATCGGCTCGTCTGCGCGGGTGACCGCGAGCACCGGCATGACCGACGACCGCATGTCGACGCGGGCCACCTCGGCGTTCAGCGCGCGCTGGACGTCCTGCATCGCGCTGGCCGGCGCGGTCACGTCGCGGGTGGCGCCGGTGTACGACAGCGGCAGGTAGAGCGTGAACGTCGAGCCCTGGCCGGCCTTCGACACCAGCTTGATCTCGCCGCCGAGCAGGTTGGCCAGCTCGCGGCTGATCGCCAGGCCGAGGCCGGTGCCGCCGTACTTGCGGCTGGTGCCGGCGTCCGCCTGCTGGAACGCCTCGAAGATCAGCTTCTGCTTCTCGGGGGCGATGCCGATGCCGGTGTCGGACACCATGAAGGCGACCGCCGCCTGCGCGCCGCCGAGCACCGGGTGATCGACCGACCAGCCGGACGTCACCCGCCGCACGCTCATCGACACGAAGCCCTGGGCGGTGAACTTGAACGCGTTCGACAGCAGGTTCTTGAGGATCTGCTGGAGCCGCTTCGGGTCCGACGTGAACGAGCGGGGCAGGTTGGGATCGATGTCGATGTCGAAGTTGAGGTTCTTGCTCTCCGCGATGTGGTGGAAGTTGCGGTGGACGGTGTCGCGCAACGACGGGAACGTGATGTTCTCCGGCTCGACGGTGACGGTGCCCGACTCGATCTTCGACAGGTCGAGGATGTCGTTGATGAGCGTCAACAGATCGGTGCCGGCCGAGTGGATGTTGCGCGCGAAGTCGATCTGCTTCTGGGTCAGGTTGCCGCCGACGTTCTCGGCGAGCTGCTGGCCGAGGATGAGGATCGAGTTGAGCGGCGTCCGCAGCTCGTGCGACATGTTCGCGAGGAACTCGGACTTGTACTTGGAGGTGAGCGCCAGCTCGGCCGCCTTCTCCTCGAGGGCGCGGCGGGCGTGCTCGACCTCCTTGTTCTTGCGCTCGACCTCGGCGTTCTGCTCGGCCAGCTGCTTGGCCTTCGACGCCAGCTCCTCGTTGGTCTGCTGCAGCTCGATCTGCCGGGTCTGCAGCTCGGCGGTGAGCTGCTGCGACTGCAACAACAGGTTCTCCGTCCGCATCGTCGCCTCGATCGTGTTGAGGACGACGCCGATCGACTGGGTGAGCTGATCGAGGAACTGCAGGTACGTGTTGGTGAACGGCCGCAGCGAGGCCAGCTCGATCACCGCCATCGTCTCGCCCTCGAAGAGGACCGGCAGCACGACGATGCTGCGCGGCGGCGCGCCGCCGAGGCTCGAGTGGATCGGCGTGTACGACTCGGGGACGTCGCCGAGCAGGATGCGCTGCTTCTCCGCCGCGCACTGGCCGACCAGGCCGATGCCGAGGCGGATGCGCTCCGGCTGGTCCGGGTGCTGCGCGTAGGCGGCGAGCAGCCGCAGCATCTTCGGGCCCGGGGTGGTCTCGCCGACCTCGCCCGGCTCGGTGCGCTCCATCTGGTAGATCGTGCCCTGCTGCGCCTCGACCAGCGGCGCCAGCTCCGACAGCAGCATCTTGCCGACGGTGACCAGGTCGCGCTGGCCCTGGAGCATGCGGGTGAACTTGGCCAGGTTCGTCTTCAGCCAGTCCTGCTCCTGGTTGCGATCGGTCGTCGCGCGCAGGTTGTCGATCATCGTGTTGATGTTGTCCTTGAGCTCGGCGACCTCGCCGCGCGCCTCGACCTGGATCGACCGGGTCAGGTCGCCCTTGGTCACGGCGGTGGCGACCTCCGCGATCGCGCGCACCTGGTTGGTCAGGTTGGCGGCGAGGAGGTTCACGTTGCCGGTCAGGTCCTTCCACGTGCCCGACGCGCCCGGCACGTTGGCCTGGCCGCCGAGCCGTCCCTCGACGCCGACCTCGCGGGCGACGTTGGTGACCTGCTCGGCGAACGTCGCCAGCGTGTCGGTCATGTTGTTGATCGTCTCGGCGAGCGCCGCGACCTCGCCCTTGGCGGCGACGGTCAGCTTCTGGCGCAGGTTGCCGTCGGCGACCGCGGTCACCACCCGCACGATGCCGCGCACCTGGTTCGTCAGGTTGGCGGCCATGAAGTTGACCGAGTCGGTCAGGTCCTTCCACGTGCCGGCGACGCCGGGGACGTCGGCCTGGCCGCCGAGGTTGCCGTCGGTGCCGACCTCGCGGGCGACGCGGGTCACCTCCGACGCGAACGACCGGAGCTGATCGACCATCGTGTTGATGGTGTTCTTCAGCTCGAGGATCTCGCCCTTGACGTCGACGGTGATCTTGCGGCTGAGGTC
>DASZXE010000548.1:0-10909 GCA_035546475.1 Kofleriaceae bacterium | reverse complement strand
GCGCGACGACGTCGGCGACCGCGGCCGGCACCGGCTCGGCGAGGCGCGCCGGCGGCCCGGCGGCGATCTCCGCGAACAGCCGGTCGAGCGTGGTCGCGCCGTACGGCGAGCGCCCGCTCAGGATCTCGTGGGCGAGGATGCCGACGGAGAAGACCTCGGTGCGCTCGTCGGGCGCCGCGCCGGCGAGCTGCTCGGGCGCCATGTACATCGGTGTGCCGAGGAGCGACCCCGCGTGCGTCACGTACGCGCCGTCGCTCGCGTCGCTGCTCGTCTGCGCGCTCGCGATCGTGTCCGCGATGTCGCTCGCGGGCCGGAGCGTCGCGTCGAGCGCACCCGCACCGGCACCCGACTCGCTGCCCGACGCCGTCTTCGTCTCCGCCTCCGCGCCGCCCCCCGCCGTCCTCGCCAGCTTCGCCAGCCCGAAGTCGAGCACCTTCACCGTCCCCGCCGGCGTCACCATCACGTTCGCCGCCTTGATGTCGCGGTGCAGGATATGCCGCTCGTGCGCCGCCACCAGCGCGTCGGCCACGCCGAGGATCCACCCGAGCCCGACCGCCAGCGGCGGCGCCCCCGCCGCCAGCGCCGCCGCCACCGTCTGGCCCTCGACCAGCTCCATCACCAGCAGGTCGCGCCCGTCGACGGCCACGATGTCGAACAGCGTCACCACGCCCGGGTGCGGCACCGCCGCCGCCGCCTTCGCCTCGCGCAGCATCCGCGCCTTCCGCTCGGGATCGAGCGCGAGGTCCGCCGGCAACAGCTTCACCGCCACCGCCCGGTCGAGCCGCGCATCGCGCGCGCGCCACACCTCGCCCATCGCGCCTCGCCCGAGGAGCGACACCAGCTCGAAGTGGCCCAGGCGGTCGCCGGCGATCACGCCGCGCGAGTGTACCGCCGGGAGCGCCGTCCCCCCCGGAGTTGCGCCGCGCGCCCCGGCGTGGCGCAATCACGCCATGCGCTCATCCATCGCCTTCGCGCTCGCCTTCGCCGGCCTCGCCGCCTGTCACGCGCCCAAGCAGCCCGATCCGTACGCGCCGCGCCCCGACGACGTCCCGCAGGAGCTCACCTGCTGCGTCACCCCGGCGGCGAAGCCAGGCGACAACCCGACCTACGAGACCAAGCCGGTCGACAAGTGCCCCGAGGAGCGGCGCAACCCGGTCGACACCTGCGACATCGGCCCCGGCGACCTGCCGACGAAGTAGCTCACTCCGGGACGAGCATCAGGCCGATCTCGAACGACGCGTCGGTCGCCTCGCCGTCCGAGTCCTTCGGGATGTCGAAGCGCCAGTTGCCCATCAGGCTGGTGATGCAGGAGTCGAGGTCGGGGTCGAAGCCGTTCGCCTTCGGGCTGACCACCTTGCCGGTCGCGTTGACGGTGAAGTTCAGCTTCACCTTGCCGCGCGCGGTCGGGTCCTTCAGCAGCGTCGCCTTCTGGCAGCGCTTGATGCCGCTCATGTACGCGTTCTGGATCTTCCGCAGCACCGCGTCGGGCGTCAGCGTGCTGTCGTCGAACGACTTCTTGTCCGACACGTTGATGCGGCCCTCGGGGACCTTCTCCTGGCGGTCGGGACCGCTCGCGCTCACCGGCCCGGTCGGCCCCTGGACCGCCGGCCCGGTGCTCGTGCCCATGCGTGGATCGCCGCCGCCGCGCGTGCCGCGCCCGACGGTGCCGCCGCCGATCTCGGTGCGCGCGCCCGACGCCGCGACCTCGCCGAGCTCCTTGTCGAGGTCGTTGCCCGGCTTGCGCCGCTCCATGCCGCCGGCGAGGCCGGTCGCGCTGGTGTCGTCGTCGGAGAACAGCATGTCGGCGTAGCGGACCGACTCTTCCTTGAGCGCCACCGCCTGCGCCGCGTCGCGGTCCGGCTTGTTCTCGGTGCCGCCGGCCGCCGGCTTCGGCTTGTCCGGCCTGGGCGTCTCGGGCTTCTCCGGCTTCTTCACCTCCGGCGCCGGCTGCGCGCCGGTGTCCGCCTTGGGCGGCTCGGGGAGCTGGAAGTCCTGCACCGTGTAGGTGTCGTCCTTGAACGTGTCGTTGAACGCCGTCTCCGCCAGGTTGCGGTTGGTCTCCGGGTCGTTCACCAGCACCGCGTACAGCATCAGCCCGAAGTGGACCGCCAGCGAGGCGGCGACGATGACCGACAGCCGCGGGTCGATGCGGTCGACGAACGTGCCGCGCACCGAGTGCGGGAGCTGCGGCCGCGGCTGGATCGGCGGCGCGCTGACGAACTGGAACAAGAGCGTCAGCTCGCCGAGCGAGATCTTGCCGCGCGCCTGCGACGACAGCGGCAGGCTCCAGTGGTCGTCGACCTTCGCCGCGCCCGAGCTCCTGGCCTGCTCGAGCGTGAGCACGCGGTCGCCGTCCGACACGCGGCCGTCCATCTTCGCCGTGAAGTTGAGGACGTAGCGGTCGTTCTTCAGCTCGAACACCGCCCACTGGCGCGGCAGCTCCTCGAGCGGGATCGAGAACGTCGCCTTGGCCGACTGGCCGATGGTGACGTCGGCCCGCTCGCGGATCAGGCGCTCCTCGACGATCTTGCCGCCGAGCAGCACGCCGATGCGCAGCGCGCGGGTCCGTCCGCCGGCGGTGGGTACCTTGCTCGTCGCCATCAGAAGGGCGCCTTCTGCACGCTGGCCAGGATGAGCGGGAGGAAGTCCTGCTTCAGCGTCTCCCACTCGTAGTTGATGTTCTTGGGCTGGAGCACGTAGACGACGCTCGGTCGCGGGACCTTGCCGCACACCGCGATGACGGTGTCGATCACGTGGACCTTCTGGCCGTTGCGCATCTCGATGTGGAAGTTGTTCTTCTTCTCGGCGTCGGCGGCCGGCTGCTTGTCGTCGCAGCCCTCGGCGCGCGCGCGCCCGGGGACGGCCACGGCGGCGAGCGCCAGGGCCAGGGCCACCGCAGAAGCTCGACGGATCGCGTGCATCTCAGCCGCCTCCTTCCGGCGTGCCGCCGGACGTGCCCGCGCCACCGTCGCCTGCGCCCGCGCCACCGGGCGCGCCGGCGGCGTCCTTCTTGCGCTTCTTCTCCTCGCGCTTGATCAGCTTCGTCACGTCCTTCGTCCGCTCGTCGTACAGCTTCATGTCGACGCCCGGCAGGTTCTTGTACTCGTCGAAGTACGTCTTCGCCATGTTCAGGCGGACGAGCGTGTCGTACGGCTGGCCGCTCGGGTCCGGGAAGGGGTCGGCGTCGAGGTACAACAGGCCCAGATTGTAGTACGCGGCGCCGTAGTTGCGATCGAGGGTCTGGGCCTGCTTGAAGGCCGCCTCGGCCTTGAGCAGCCAGGTCGCCCGCTCCGGCGACGTCGCCTCGAAGTCGGCCGACTTGCCGCGGTAGGCGTCGCCGAGGCCGTTCCAGCTCACCGGATCCTTGGGCGAGAGCTGGCCGGTCAGCTTCTCGTACGTCGTCACCGCGTCGTCGTACTTCTTGTTGGCGAGCTGATGGACGCCCAGGTTGACGAGCGCGCTCGCGTCGTTCGGGTCGAGCTCGGTCGCCTTCTGGTAGGCGAGGAACGCCTTCTGGTCCTCGCCGGTCGCGTCGTAGACCAGCCCGTAGACGTAGTAGAGGTACGGGTTCGACTGCGACGACGACCGGTGCTTGTACAGGTCGTCGAGGATGACCTCGGCGGTGTCGTACAGCCGCTTGTCGTAGTTCGCGTGGGCGATCGCGACGATCGCGTCGATGTTGGTGCCGTCGGCGGCCAGGGTCGCCTTCGCCTCGCGGATCGCGCTGTCCGAGTCCGGCGGCTTCTGGCTCAGGTACGCCTTCGCGGCGGCCAGGTGCTTCTGGACCTGCGCCTGCGCCTGCTCCGGGCTGGTGTCGTAGTTCGGCGGCACGATCGGCGGTGGCGCCGGCTCCGCCGCGGCCGAGCCCGAGCCCGCCCCGTCGCCCTGGTCGCCGCCGCTGCCGCTGCCGCTGCCCGCGCCCGGCTGGTCGTCCGAGCCCGCCCCGCTGCCGCCGCCCTGGTCCGCCCCGCTGCCGCCGCCCTGGTCGTCGCCGCCGGCGGTCGGATCCGAGGCCGAGTCCTTCATGCTGCTGGCGTCGGAGCCGCCGCCGGTGCCGGACGGCGTCGTCTTGCCCTTCTTCGCCGCGCCACCGCAGCCGGCCGCCGCGAGGGCGAGGCCGAGCGCGATCGCGGCGAACGGGCGCATGACCCTGGAAACGCTCGAGCCGGCGCCGCGATCTCTCATGGTGCAACCGTCCCGGTGAACAGCTCCTGGTGTAGCACCGGGTACTCGTCCGGGTAATCGCGGTTCAGCCGCTCGCGGGCGAGCTGGCTCCACTCGTTCGACACGCCGGCCTGCTTGGCGGAGTCGACCACCTGCGTCCACGCCTGCTTGGCCGCGTCGCTGTACGGCTGCAGGTTCTTCGCCAGGGCATCCTCATAGGCGGCGACCGCGTCGGAGTCGGG
This sequence comes from Kofleriaceae bacterium, assembly GCA_035546475.1. Lineage (GTDB taxonomy): Bacteria > Myxococcota_A > Polyangia > Haliangiales > Haliangiaceae > UBA2376. The sequence continues at coordinate 6,503 of DASZXE010000548.1, read as the reverse complement.
GTTCTTGTTCTGCAGGTCCACGATGAACTGCGGCGTCGGCGCCTGCGACAGCTTGGTGGCGAAGTCGGCCATCGTGTCGCCGTAGCGGACCGTCGCCGCCATCGTGTACTCGGCCACGCCGTAGTCCTCGAGCACCTTGTACTTGTCCTGCATGTCGACGGTGCGCTTCTCGAGGTCGGCCTTCTGCGCCTTCGCCGCCGCGACCGTCTTGGCCGCCGTCTTGATCTGGAACGGCTCGAAGTTCTGGTTGAACTCGCTCTCGACGAACGACAGGTGCCACTCGCCGGCCAGGTGGGCGCCCTTCGAGTTCTTGATGGCGCCGCGCGCCCGCCAGGCGTCGATCGTCTGCAGGCCGGCCGCGCTCGCCGCCTTGCTGTTGCCCTTCAGCTTCCACACCTTCGCGGTGTCGTAGAAGCTCTCGACGTACTTGTCCGCGTTGGCCGGGTCGTCGCCGTACGCCTTGCGCCAGCGGTCGGCCGCCGCCACCAGGTCGGTCGGGTCGACCGACGACGTGTAGATCCGGACGATCGCCCACAGCGCCTCCTCCTTCTTCGCCGGGTCGGTCTCCTCCCGCTCGTAGCGGTTGTAGAGCTCGACCGCCTGCTTGAAGTCGCGGTCGAGCTCGGCGAGGGTCGCCGCGTCGTAGAGCGCGTCGAGCGCGATCTGGTCCGTCGTCCGCGCCGGCTCGTCGCCGACCGGCGGCGGCGGCGTGATGCCGCGCGCCTTCGCGTCCTTGGCGACGGCGTACAGCTCCATGTTGGTCGCGATCGCCGCGTCGTAGTCGAAGACGCTCTGCTGGCTGCGCGCGGTCAGCCGCATCGCCTCCAGGTAGTACGGGCTCTGGCGGAACGCCGGCACCTTGCTCTCGGTGAACTCGCGGTAGAGCGCGATCGCCGTCTTCGGCCGGTCGCCCTGCGCGTACGACGACGCCGCGTTGTAGAGCGCGGTCGGCAGGTCCTTGTCGTCCTGCGGCGCGGTCTTGTAGTAGCGGTAGAACGCCTCCGCCGCGTCGATGAACTTGCCCTGGCCGTAGAGCTGCTCGGCCTTCTTGAACTCGACCGAGCGGTTCTCCGACTGCGCGAGCTCGCGCGACGCCTCGTCGCCGCACTTGGTCGCGATGAACTTCTGGTTCACCTCGGTGAACTTGTCGAGCTGGCCGGTCGCCTCGTAGAGCGCGACCAGCGCGTCCTTCGCCTTCACCGACTCCGGGTTGGCGCAGAACTTCGTCATCACCTTCTGCAGCCGGTCGATCGCCTCGTCGATGTGCAGGTAGGCCAGCGACACCAGCGCGGCGTTGATGCCCTGCTGCGGCGCCGTCTGCGGGTCGGGCACCAGGTTCTGGTAGTCGTCCCACTCCTGCTGCAGCTTCAGGTACAGCTCCGGGATCGGCTGGGGCCGCAGCGGCTGCGGCATCGCCTTCAGCTCGTCGACGGTCGGCACCCGCAACGGCGCCAGCGTGCCGGCGGCCACCTGCTTGGCGACCTCCGCCTCGTACGAGGCGAGCAGGCTCTTCGCCGCGTCGACGAAGTAGGTCTGCTGCAGCTCGCGGTGGTCGCGCACCCAGCGGTACTCCTCGGCGGCCTCGAGGTAGCGCTCGCTGTAGAACAGCGCCTCGCCCTGGTAGTAGGTGAACTCGTAGGCGTAGTCGCTCTCCGGGTACTGCTTGATGAACGTCTTGTAGAGCTCGACGGCCTTCTCGTACATCGAGAGGTACTCGTCCTTGAGCGTCTGCTCGGTCTTGCCGCCCGCCTCGTACTCCTTGCGCAGGTTGGTGGCGGCCAGGTGCGTGTTGCGGGCGGCGGCGTAGAGCGCGCGCTCGCCGATCCGACGCTGGTTCTCCATCGCCTCGCGGTCCTTCTCGTTCGCCGTGTACCAGGGGGTGCCCGGCGCGTAGCGGATCGCGAGCTCGGCGGCGGTCTGGTCGACGGCGTACTTGTCGCCCTTGGCCTCGTAGGCGTCGACGATCATCTGGTGGACGAGCGGGTTGCGCGGGTTCAGCTCCCACGGCGGCCCGATCGCGGTGCGGAACGAGTCGACCGCCTGGTCGTACGCCTGCAGCTCCATGAAGGCCTGACCCATGGCCTCCCATACATCGCGGACGTGCGGCTCGTTCTCGCGGCCCTTGTAGAACTCCTTCGCGCGGTTGAAGGCGGCGACCGGATCGACGTCGACCTCGCCCTCCCACGGATCGGTGAAGGCGACCGCGATGTACTGCAGCGACTCCTCGCGCAGCTCGAGCGGCGGGATCGCGCCGCGGGCGACGGTCTCGTCGTAGAGCTTGACCGACTCGTCGAACCGCTTGATCGCGTCGAGCAGGAAGTCGCGCTTGTAGTACGACCAGGCGAGCTTGTAGAGCGCCTCGGCGTAGAGCGGCGAGTCCTTGGCGCCGTCGACGACCTTCAGGTAGCCGGCGATCGCCTCGTCGAGCTCGCCGGGGATGCCGAAGTGGTAGTCGGCGATGCCGCGCACCCAGGCGTGGTGGACCAGCTCGGGGTCGGCGCCTTCCCACGGCACGCAGTCGGCGTACGGGTCGCGCCGCTCCTTGCTGTCCGAGCGGGCGAGCGCCTCCTCCTTGGTCGGCACCGGCGGCGGCGGATCGGTCCACTTGTACTTGTTGGCGCAGGCGAGCGAGAGGAACAGGACGAGCGACTTCCGCTCGTCGACGTTCTTGTTGTAGTGGCCGAGCAGGTAGAGGACGCTCGGCATCTGGCGGTAGTCGGGGAACTTCTCGAGGATCTGCTGCCAGAGCGCGATCGACTTCGAGTAGTCGGCTGTGACCTCGGACGTGATGTCGGTGGTGTCGACCAGCTCGTCGGCGGCGTCGAGGTAGAGGTCGGCGAGCCGGAACATCGCGTCCGGCGTGAACTGCGGGTGATCCGGGTGGTCGGCGATGAACTTCTCGAGCAGCTCCTGCGTCGACCGGTGGCGCTCGGCCTTGGTCGCCTCGGCGTCGGAGATGCGGGCGGCGTAGCGGGCCTCGAGCTCGGCGGTCTTGTCGTCGAACTGGCGGAGCAGGAGGTCGCGCATCCGCCGGTGGTGCTCCTCGGCGGCGTCGGAGTACTGCTTCCAGTCCTTCTCGACGTCGGCGAGCTCGCGCCGCTCGTCCTCGCTGAGCTGGAGGTCGGGGCCGACGAAGCTGGCCGGCGGCGCCGGCGTGGTCGGCGCGGTGAGGCCGGGCGCGCGGGCCGGCTCGTCGACGGGCACCGGGTTCGTCCTCCCCGGCTGCGCCAGCGCGGGGCCCGCGGACAGGGCGAGCATCAACAGTGCAGCGACGGCGCGCCTCACTTCAGACCTCCGTCCGTGTTACCCGCTCCCGCTCCCGCTCCCGCTCCCGAAGGCGTTCCTGTTCCCGTCGCGGGCGGCGTCCCGGCCGGTCCCGTTCCCGTCGGCGGCGCCGGCTTCGGCGTCCCGGTTCCGGGAGCGGGAGCGGGAGCGGGAGCGGGTGTGGGAGCGGGATTCGATTTCTTCGCGTCCTGCTCGGCCTTCTGCTCCTCGCGGGCCTCGTTGATGAGGTCGGCGAACTCGTCGCGCATCTGCTTCAGCTCGCGCGACTTGTCGAGCGTGTAGCGCTGGAGGTCGTCGTCGGACTCCTCCTTCTGCGACCAGCTCACGTCGACGACGCCGACGTCCGTCCGCACCAGCACCTCGTAGAACTTCGACTTCACCGAGCGGAACGCCTCGCCGAGCACGGTGCCGCCGAGCGCGCGCGACTCCGCCTCGTAGAGCAGGAACTCGCGGCGGTACGACGACAGCTCCGCCTTCTCGGTCGTGATCGAGTCCTTGACCTCCTCGAGCGCCGCCTCGACGACGTCGTCGATCGCGTGGTCGATGGCGTCGAGCTGCGACAGCACGACGTCGCCGCGGCGGATGAGGTCGGCGACCTTCGCCTCGCGGTCGCCGCCGCCGCTGGCCAGCCGCGCCGCGACGGTGTGCTCCGCCGCCAGCGCGCTCCGCAGTTGCGTGCGCAGCTCGCGCCCGCGGACCGCCGCCTCGTCGCCGGTGCCGGCCTCGTCGCGGCCGAGCACCACCTCGCGGCGGATCTGCTCGAGCTCGACGTGCATCGCGTCGATCTCGAGGTTCAGCTCGGTGATCACCTTCTGCGCCTCGAGCTTCTGGTTGACCCACGCCTGCTTCTGGGCGGCGTCGGCCGGCTCCCCCGACTCCTTCAGGAACTTGTCGATCGCCACCACCGTCGCCGACGTGGTGTCGATCGTCACCTGGATCTCCGACGCCTGCTGGTCGAGCTGGTCGTAGGCGGCGCGCGCCCGCTCGACGCGCTGGCTGTAGGCGACGTCGGCGTCCGGCAAGGCGCCGAGCTGCACGACCAGCGCCTCGCGGGCCGCCACCAGGCGCTCGAGCTCCGGGCTGCCGCGGCCCGCCACCTTGTGCTCCTCGTCGGCGAGCTTGATGCGCAGCCCGAGGACGTCCTCCGCCATCTCCGTCGAGCGCGACCGCTTGCCGGCCAGGCTCGGGAAGATGTTGACCCGGTTCGGCGTGGTCAAGGCCGCGTCGAGGCGCTCGATCGTCTTCTCGGCGTCGTTGATCTCCGACTGGATGTCGCCGAGGTCGCTCTCGATCGACATCACGCGGCCGACGTCCGGCTCGTCGCGCACCCAGGCGGCCGCGATCTCCGGCATCGTCGCGTTGGTCGTGAACGTCTCCGACGACCGGCCGGTGATCTGCGCCATGAACTGCTGCGGATCCTCGTTGTCAGCGATGATCTTGGCGAGCTCGTCGTGCGGCTCCTGGTAGGTGTCGTGCGTCGACGCGAAGATCGTCTGCGCCTTGCCGTACTCCTCGGTCGCGCTGGCGGCGCCGGTGTCGAGGCCCTGCACGACCTTGTCGTGGATGCCCTGCGCCTTGCGGATGCGCAGGTTGCCCTCGAGGATGCGGACGGTCGGCAGCTTCTCCGACGTCGGGTCGGCGAGCGCGAGCAGCTCCAGCGCCCGCAGCGCCTTGTCGTACTGCTGCGACTTCACGTAGACCCACGCGACCTCGTAGAGCGCGTCGGGGAAGAGGTCGCTCTTGCGGTCGATGAGCAGGTAGCTGTCGATCGCCTTGGTCGGCTGGTCGCGCTCGTAGTAGAGCCGGCCGAGCGCGAGCTGGGCGAGCTCCTTCACCCGGTTCTCGTCGTCGTTGCGGCCCTCGCGCTCGAGCAGCGCGCTCATCGCCTGGGTCGCCTTGCCGAGGTCCTTCTTGGCGACGTAGGCCGTGCCGAGGAAGTACTGGGCCTGGAAGCCGTACTCGCTGTCGGCGGGCACCTGCTGCAGCCAGGTGATCGCCTCGTCGTAGTTGCCGACGGAGAAGGCGTACTTGCCGCGCACGTACGGCACCGACGCCTGCCGCTTGTCGGCGGGCACCCGGTCGAGCTCGGCGAGCCAGGCGTCGACGCCGTCGTTCTCCTGCAGGATGAGCGACAGCTCGATCAGCCGCTCGAGCGACTGCTGGTAGTACTTGCTGCGCGGCCCGATCTCCTGGACGAGCTGCGCGAAGTAGGTGCGCGACGCGACGCGGTCGTTCTTCTGGAAGAGCGACTCGGCGAGGTAGTAGACGGCGGTGTCGTAGTCGACGCCGCGCTTCGGCTGGCCGATGTAGTCGTAGAGGAGGAGCGCCGCGTTGTCGTAGTTGCCGACGCCGAACGCGACCTGCGCGTCGATCAGCCGGCGGGCCATCGTGTCGTCCTTGCGGTCGTCGTGGTCCGGCTTCTGGATGCCGGACGCGAGCTCACGCACCTCGCTCTCGTACGAGACGATCTTCTTGCCCGCGTCACCGACGACGTCGGCGCGGGCGGTGCCGGCCGCGATCGTGAGGATCGCGGCCAGCGCCGATGGCAGGCGCTTCACCCTACTTCTCCCCGGTGCCCGCGGTGACCTTGAACTCCATGGCCGGGCGCTTGTCGAGCGGCGTGGTCTGCCCGCCCTTCTCGTACGCGACCGCCTCGACGCGGGTCGCCTTGCCCTCGGCGGCGGTGAAGGTGTGGCTCGACCGCAGCGTGAACGTGTACTTGTTGAGGTACTTGAACACGCCGTAGCCGTGGCCCTTGTAGACGGCCAGCACGCTGATCGTGTGGCTGCCGGGCGAGATCGGGCCGGTGAGGATGTCGAAGGTCTTGCCCTTGTAGAGATCGGGGTTGGTGTCGTCGGTGCGCGAGAAGATCTGCGTGCCGTCGAGGGCGTAGACCAGGCGCGACAGCCGGTAGGCCGAGCCCATGCGGTTGACGTGGACGAGCGTCGCCTGGGCGCCGACGCCGCCGCCGAGCACCGCCTCCTTGAGCTGCGTCGTGCGGGCCTTCGCGCGCCACGCCCGCTCCTTCAGCGCCTGCACCCGCTGCTCGAGGCGGCGGAGGCGCAGGTTGGTCGGCATCTGGTCGGGGTTGACGATCGAGCCGTCGGTGGCGACGGCGTCGAGGTCGCCCGGGTCGGTCGGCTGCGGCGGCGACGTCGGATCGCCAGGGACGATCGGCGGGGCGCCGCCGGTCGTCGTGCCGGTGCCGGGGATGACGG
>DASZXE010000547.1:0-4503 GCA_035546475.1 Kofleriaceae bacterium | reverse complement strand
GCCAGAGCCAGCTCGCGGTGGTGTCGGCGACCGCCTTCGAGGAGGACGTGGTGGTCGGCGCCGCGAAGCGCGAGCAGTCGCTCGGCAACGTGGCGTCGGCGGTGACCGTGGTGTCGGGCGATCGCCTGCGCCGCTTCGGCTACCGCACCGTCGCCGAGGCGCTGCGCTCGGTGGCCGGGGTCTACGTCGACGACGATCACCTGTACGACCGCATCGGCGTGCGCGGCCTGCAGGTGCTGGGCGACTTCAACACGCGCTGGCTCCTGCTCGTCGACGGCGCGACCGTCAACGAGCCGTGGAACCAGTTCACCGGCTACGGCTGGGACGCGCCGTTCTCGATCGACGACATCGCGCGCATCGAGGTCATCCGCGGCCCGGTGTCGTCGGTCTACGGCACCAACGCGTTCTTCGGCATCATCAACGTCGTCACCCGCGGCGCCGCCGAGAGCCCGCGCGCGTGGGGGCGCATCACCGGCTCGACGTTCGGCGGCAGCGCGGCGGCCGGGTTCGCCGCCGGCGACGTCGATCACCAGCTCCGCGGCTCGGTGGCGGCGCTCGGGCGGCTGGGCGAGGAGCTGACCCTGCCCGAGCTCGGCGGCGGACCGATCGACGCCGACGGCGCGCAGGGCGTGCAGGCCAGCCTGGTCGGCGCCTACGAGGGCGCGTTCGCCCAGGCCCGCTTCTACCGGCGCGTGCGCGAGGCGCCGTGGGCGCCGTACGAGACGACGATCGGCGACACCGCCAACACGACCGCCGACACCATGTTCATGGCGGAGGGCGGCTACACGCACGAGCTGACCGCCAGGCTGACCGGCACCGTGCGCGCGTACGGCAGCGCGTACCGCTACCGCGATCGGCTGCGGCTCGCGTTCGAGGACGGCCGCGCGTTCACCGACATCGGCGACTCGCGCTGGCTCGGCGCCGAGGCGCGCGCCCGCTACCAGGCGATCGATCACGACCGGCTCGGCATCACCGCCGGCACCGAGGTGACGTTCATCCGCACGCGGAGCCAGTCGAACTACGTGCAGCTCGAGGAGGGCGAGGAGGCGGTCGTGGTGCCGCGCGACTTCAACCTCGAGGGCGTCTACACCGAGGTCGACGCCAGGCCGGCGCCGTGGCTGGCCCTGACCGCCGGCGTGCGCGCCGACCGCCACTCGATCCTCGAGGACCGCGTCTCGCCGCGCGCCGCCCTGTTCGCCAGCGACGGCGACCGCTACGGCGCGAAGCTCCTGTACGCGGAGGGCTTCCGCAACCCGAGCGCCTACGAGGCGTTCTTCGAGGACGGCATCCAGTTCAAGGCGCCGACCGACATCCAGGCGGAGACGATCCGCAGCCTCGAGGTCGTGCTGTGGGGGCGGCCGCGGCCGGGGCTGACGGCGCGGGTGTCGGGGTTCCGGTGGGCGGCCGACCAGCTCGTCGAGCAGGAGCTCGATCCGGACGACGACCTGCTCGTGTTCGCGAACGACGGCGCCGCGACGTCGACCGGCGTCGAGGTGGAGGCGAGCTACCGCGACCCCGACGGCTGGCTCGCGTTCGGCGGCGGCAGCTACAGCCGGGTGACGGAGCTCCAGCTCGACGACGCCGGCGGCGACGGCGACGGCCAGGGCATGACGACGCGGATCACCGCGATCGGCTCGCCGGCGTGGGTCGGATCGGGCGGCGTGTCGACGCCGCTCCTGTTCGGGCGCTTCCACCTGTCGAGCGAGGTGCAGGTGATCGGGTCGCGGTCGACGCGCGTCGACGGCGAGCGGACCAAGGCGTGGCTCGGCTGGAACGCGGTGGCGTACCTGCCCGGCTGGCACGGGATCGACGCCACGCTGGCGGTCCGCAACATCCTCGGCGTGCGGCAGGAGGTGCCGGCGCCGGAGGACTTCGATCGACCGACCGAGGACCTCACCATCGGCCTCTTGCCCGGGGAAGGACGCGAGCTCTATGCGCGGCTCGGGTATCGCTACTAGGCTGGCCCGGCTGGCGGCGGCGCTGGCGGCGGCGGCGATCGTCGTCGGTGGCGGCGCCTCGGGGGCTCGCCCGACGGTGAGGAGCGCGAGCGCGCAGCCGAAGGGCGAGGACGAGAGCGCCGAGCTGGTCACCGTCGGCCGGCAGGCCTTGCAGGCCGGCAAGCTGGACGCGGCGGCCAAGGCGCTCGACCAGGCGATCGCGCTCAACCCGCGGCGGATCGAGGCGTACGCGCTGCGGGCCGCGGTGCACGCGGCGAAGGGCGAGCACGAGCGCGGCGTCGCGCTCATGCGGCGCGCGCGCGAGCTGGCGCCCGACAGCCTCGACGTGCTGGTCGCGCTCGGCACCCAGCTCATGCTCGCCGGCCAGGTCGACGAGGGCGCGCCGCTCCTCGAGGGGGTGGTCGCGCGCGACCCGTCGCGCTACGAGGCGCACGCGCTGCTCGGCCACTACTACGCGGATCACGAGCAGTGGGCGCAGGCGGTGACGTCGCTCGAGGCGTACCGGCGCTCGCGGCCGGCGGCGCTCGCCGGCGAGGACGATCGCCACGCGCTCGACCTCGCCGAGGCGTACCTGCGGACCCGGCGAGCGTCCGACGCCCGGACACTCTACGCGGGGCTCGCCGAGCGCCACCCGTCGTGGACGACCGCGCGCATGGGGCTCGCGTGGGCGACCGCGGCGATCGACTGCAAGGCGGCGCGGCCGCTGCTGGCGACGCTCGACAGCGGGCCGGAGGCGCCGCCCGAGGTCTGGCTGGTCGACGGCCAGTGCGCGCTGGCGCTCGGCGACGTCAAGGACGCGCTGCGCGAGGCGCACCGCTACGTCGACGGCGCGGGGACGGCGAGCGCGGCCGGCTACGCGCTGCTCGGCGAGGCGGAGGCGGCGCGCGACGACCTCGCGGCGGCCAGGGCGGCGCTCGGCAAGGCGCGGGCGATGGAGCCGGGGCGGCGCCGGTACGCGGTGCGGCTCGCGCACGTGCTGCGGCTGGGCGGCGATGCGAGCGGCGCGCTCGCCGAGCTCGACGCGATCGCCGCGCCGTCGCCGATCGAGAGCGATCCGGCCTACTGGGTCGAGCGCGGCGAGGCGCTGCTGGCGCTCGGCCGGGCGAACGTGGCGGTGACGCAGCTCGCGCCGGCGGCGGCGGCGCTCGGCGGCGACGTCGAGCTGCTGACGGTGATCGGCGACGCGTCGCTGCAGGCGGGCGACGCGCCGGGCGCGGTCGGCTACCTCGAGGCGGCGATGAAGGCGAGCGCGTCGGCGCCGCCCCCGACGTCGCGGACGGCGCGGACGCTGTCGGCGGCGCTGGTCGTCGTCGGCGAGCGGGCGATCGGCGGCGGGGACCTGCCGGCGGCCGAGGCGGCGCTGGCGCGGGCCGATCAGGTGGCGGGGACGGCGGCGGTGTGGCGCGACCTCGGCCTCGTCCGGTTGTCGGACGGTGCTCCGGAGGCGGCCGAGGGGCTGCTCGCGAAGGCGGTGGCCGCCGACCAGGATCCGGTGAGCGCGATCCTCCTCGGGCGCGCGCGGGCGGCGCGCGGCGACGAGGCGGGCGCGCGGGCGGCGTTCGATCAGGCGGCGCAGCGGGCGGTCGGCCCGCGGGCGATCGACGTCGCCGTCGAGCGGGCGAGCTTCGAGCTGGCGCACGGGCAGCCGGCGGCGGCGGTCGACGTGCTCGCCGCGGTGCCGGCGCCGCTCCGCACGATGGCCGGCGCCGCCGCGCGGCTCGACGCGGCGCTGGTGACGGCGCGCCACGCGGCCGGGCTGGCGCTGCTCGCCGACGGCCAGGCGCTGAAGGCGGCCGCCATGCTCGACGAGGCGGAGCGCACGGCCGAGGGCGATCAGGCGATCGCGATCCGCTGCGACGCGGCGCTGGCGGCGGTGGCGACCGGCGATCGCGACCGGGCGACGGCGCGGCTCCGGGCGATCGCGAAGCTGCGCTGTCCGTTCCCGGCGCCGGCCGACACCCAGGCGGTGCCGATCCTGACCGCGTTCGTCGACGGGCTGAACCCGAAGCGCGCGGCGAAGGCGGCCGACAAGCTCGAGGCGCTCGAGCGGTCGGCGAGCGGCGTGACCCAGCAGCTCGCCGCGACCGCCGTGCGCGTGGTGTCGATGACCGCCGCCGAGCAGGCGTACCGCGCGGGCAAGACGGCGGCGGCCAGGAAGTTCCTCGCCACCGCGAAGGCGGCCGCGTCGCGGGCGGGCGCCGACGAGCTGGCCTACGACCTCGGCGTCGCCTCGCTCGCCGACGACGACCTCGACGCCGCGCGCGCCGCCTTCCAGCGCGTCGTCGCGCGGGTGCCGGAGGCGTACATCGGGCTCGGCATCGTCGCCGACCGCGAGGGCGACGGCGCCAGGGCGCTCGACGCCTGGCGCGCCGCGAAGAAGGCGGGCGCCCGCTTCGCCGCGCTCGACGAGTGGATCGCCGCCAAGGAGCGCGTCTTCGGCTCCGCCGCGCCGTCCGCGCCGGGCGCACCGCCCGCAGGCGCTGCCGGCGCCTCCGGTGGTCCCACGCCCGCCCCGGGAGGCACGCCGTGAAGCGCGCCGCCCTCG